>JAQVVK010000025.1 GCA_028698975.1 Victivallaceae bacterium | reverse complement strand
CCCGTTCGCCCGCCGAGAGAAACCCCCTGCCCCGCAGCTCGATATAGACGCCGCCCGCCACAATCGCCGCCGCGGTCAGCAACAGCAATGCGATCTTGCAACGACGCGAAAACGGGCGGGTCAGCAGCCAGCCGCCCACCGCGATCAGCGCAGCGAGAAACGCTCCCCGGCTGCGGGTCATCAGCAATACGGAAACCAGCACCGCGACACAACCGCCGCCCAGCAGCCGCGCCGACAATTTCGGCGGGTCGAAATGGCGGCCAAACCGGTAAAACGCCACTCCGGCCAACGGAATGGTCAGCAGGAGGTACCCGGCCAGCGCATTGCAGGAGACAAAGGTGGCAAACACTCTGGAATCAAGTATCTTGGCTTGAAGCGGCCACGGAATCGATTTCCCGGACGCGAGTTCGGCGGCGAGATACTCTTTCATCTCGTCGAAACCGAAGAAATATTGACGCAGCCCGGATAACCCGGTGCAAAACGTGCCGGCGGCCAACGCCCCCCAAAAAATCCGGCAGCGGTCGGGCCGCCCCGCCAGCCACAGCCAAACGGCCAGCACATACGCGCCCACCCCCGCCAGATGCGCGGTTTCCCCCTGCGCGTAATCAAACAATGGTGCATTTATCCAGCCGGGCAGCGAGGCGATTATCAGGCCGCCACCCCACAACAAGGCCACGACCGCGCCGCCGCCGCGCAAAATCCCGCGCCGGGGCAGAGCCAAAAGAAGCATGATAATAAGAAACGACCCGCTGACAATGCCAAACGCGTGAGCCGTCCACGACACGATGGCGGCGGAAAAGAGGTCACCGGGCAGACCGATCGAAGTCTCCGGCATGGCGGCCAGCGTACCAAACTTCAGCGGCAGCAGAAACGTCACCACCACGGCGACGATATTCGCCGCCTGATCCGGCCAGCTGCCCCGTGCTTCGCTCACCTCGAAAACACCACGGTGCGGCGGCCGGAGGTTATCACCCGGTGCTCAAGATGCGCCCGCACCGCCCGGGTCAACACCCGCCGCTCAATATCACGGCCGATCTCCTTGAGATCGTTTGGGGTGCTTTCATGAGTGATACGCTCGACATCCTGCTCGATTATCGGGCCTTCGTCCAGCTCGGCGGTGGCGTAATGCGCGGTGGCTCCGATCATCTTCACACCGTACTCCCAGGCGCGCTCGTAGGGGTTCCCCCCCTGAAACGCCGGCAAAAAAGCGTGATGAATATTGATGATCCGCCCCGGATAATGCGATATGAAATCGTTGGAGAGGATTTGCATGTAACGCGCCAGCACGATCAGATCGATGTTGTGCTTGCGAAAGATTTCAAGCACCTGCTTTTCCTGTTCGAGTTTGGCCTCGGGCGAGGCAATCGGGAAACAGTAAAACGGCACCCGAAACCTTTGCGCGACCACTTCCAGCTCTGGGTGATTGCTCACGATGAGCGGCACTTTGCAGTTCAGCGCGCCGCCCTCAATGTTGATGAGAAGATCATACAGACAATGCGACGCCCGCGACACCATAATCGCCATATTGGGCCGTTCACCCGAGTAATAAACCGAATATTCCAGACCGAGTTCCTTGGCCAACGCCCCGAACTCGGTTTCCAGCCGGGTGCGGGTCATGCCCGCCATATCCGCCTCGATACGCATGAAATAACGCTCGGTGCGGGTGTCGGTGTATTGACGGCACTCTAAAATATTCAGCTGACGCTCGGTGAAAAAGCCGGATATGCCGGCCAACAGCCCGCGCCGGTCGGCGGTATGGATAAGCAGCGTCGCCCGGTTCATTTTGCGCCCCCCTGCCCCAAGTCTTTCGAACAGAGCTTGACCACCGCATCGATCCCTTCGCGGAAGTCCGCATTGGCCGCCAGCCCCTTGATGATCTCTCCGCGGTCGCACGACGCCATAAACGCCGGAATAAGCGGAAGTTTGGCCGCCAGCGGCGCACCGGCCACCCGAGCCAGCAAAGCTCCGCCGCCCTCCCCGAAGATACGGTGCTGACCACCGCAACCCGGGCAGACAAAATAACTCATATTTTCGACGACCGCCGCCACCGGCAACTCCAGTTGAGTACAGAAATCGACACATTTACGGCAGTCGGCCAGCGCGACCTCCTGCGGAGTGGTGACCACCACCGCGCACTTGGGGCAATCGACCAGTTGACAGGCCGACAGCGATTCGTCGCCCGTCCCCGGAGGGAAATCCAGCACCAGATAATCAAGATCGCCCCAGACCACCTCGGTGAGCAGCTGCTTTATGACCCCCATCTTCACCGGGCCGCGCCAAATCACCGCGCGGTCGGAGTCATCCATAAGCAACCCCAGCGAAACCAGTTTCACCCCGCCCGCCACCTCCATCGGCAGCATTCCGTCGGTCACGCCCTCCATGCGCAGATGCGACACCCCGAAAAGCGTCGGCTGCGACGGCCCGTGAAAATCGACGTCGAGCAAGCCGACCTTTTTGCCGGAGGCGGCCAGCTCCAACGCCAGCGAAGCGGCCACCGTGCTTTTGCCGACGCCGCCCTTGCCGGACAACACCAGCACCGCTTTTTTGACCGTTGTCATAATTTTTTCCGGCTTGCCTGCCGAAGCACAAGACCCCTTGGCTCCGCAGGAACCGCATTCGCCCGAACAGTCGCTCATTTACCCCTCCCGTATAATGCGAACAGCCCGAACCCGCAGACGGATTCGGGCCGCATGGTTATTTTACCGCGACGACCGCAAACTACTTGTCGGCCTCCGCCTTCTCAGCCGCCTTTTTTGCCTCGCTGTCACAAAGCGGCATCGCCTGATGCGACCTGAGCTTTTCGCTGATGGTCGTAAGCTGAGCCTCCACCTTGCGAAGCGCGGCGTCAAACGATTTGGCCAGATCAAAATCCTCCACCGAAGCCGGCAGCACATGGTACTTGCAGTTGACCACCACCGTCGAGGAGAAACGGTTGCCGTTGCGCTCGATCACCACGTTGACGCTGGTAACCAGCAATGCCTTGTCGGAAACCGCCGCCGAAACCTGAGTTTCGACATAATCGCGGATCTGCGGAGTAACCTCACACTGACGACCGGCGACATTGATTTTCATAAGCGCACTCCTTCCTTTGACCCGGAACGTTTCCGGAGATTGTCACATCGAAAACTGCGGCCCCAGATAAATTTTGCGGGCCTGCTCGTCATGAACCAGAAATTCGCTGGAACCCTCCACCAATATCTTGCCCTGGCACATCAGATAGGCCCGGTCAACCACCGACAGCGTGTCGCGCACGTTGTGGTCGGTGATCAAAATACCGAGGTTCCGTTTCTTCAGCTCAAGAATTATCTGCTGCACGTCATATACCGCCAACGGGTCCACCCCGCTGAACGGCTCGTCAAGCATGATAAACACCGGGTTGGTCACCAACGCCCGGGTGATTTCAAGCCGCCGCCTTTCGCCGCCCGAAAGCGTCATCGCCTTCTGCTTTGACAACCGGGTCAAACCCAGCTCGTCGAGCAGCTCGGCACAGCGCGATTTGCGCTCGGCGGAGCTTATATCCAGCGTTTCGAGGATAGCCATAATGTTTTCCTCGACCGTCAGCTTGCGAAAAATCGACGGCTCCTGCGCGAGATAACCCATACCCATCCGCGCCCGTTTATACATCGGCATATGAGTGATGTCAACCCCGCGAAACGTCACCGCCCCGGAATCCGGCCGGATAAGCCCCATAACCATATAAAAGCTGGTCGTCTTGCCCGCTCCGTTCGGCCCGAGCAACCCGACAACCTCGCCGGACTTGACCGACAACGAAACTTCGCTCACCACCCGGCGGCCATGATAGGTCTTCACCAGATTTTCGGCGTACACCAGACTGTCGCAATTATTGTTATTTTCTTCGGCCATGTTTGCCTGCCTCCGCTACTATTATACACCACCTTTGCCGCAGTTCAAGCCGGCAAAAGGCAAAATTACGTTTTTTACCCGAAAACCGCCCCCACCGATCAGAACTTGATCCTGGTGCGGCCCTCAACCTTCATGCTCTCATGCTCAACATCGACCACAATGCTGTCACCGGTAAACCGCTGGCCGTCTTCGGCCATCATCCACGGCTGCGCCTTGGGCGAACCGGTGACCACAATGGTCCGCTCGGCCACCTTGTATTCGGCACGGTCGCCTCCGGCGCGCTGTTCGCCGCGCGCCGTCTTGCGGTACAGCGACACGTTGTCAACGCAGAGAATACGCGACAATTCAAGGTTGTCCACCAGCGTGATCCGGGTCGGGACCCGACTGACTTTGCGCTGATCCGAAACCGCGGCAAACGGGTCGTCGTCGATGTTGCCGCCCGAAGCCTTGGCCGTTTTGTCATCCGCGCCGCGACCGGTTGCCGTATAGATAAACAGGTTTTCGCACTTGAGGGTGCTTTCTCCATCTTCAACATTGACCTTGCCGTGAAACTCGGACTCGCCTTTCTCAAAATTGAGGTCGGCACTGTCGGATTTTATGGTGCGCTTTACTCCGCCGGATGACAGCGACTCAAATGGATTGACCGCACTGTCGCCGCCTGCCGGCTTCGCGGCGGACGGTTTTTCTTTTCCGAAGTTCACCATGACCACCTTGCCGTCGCAACTCACCCTTGTTACCGCAGTGTTGTTGCTCTGGAACATCGAAGCCGACAATTTCTCGCCGGGTTTCACTTCGCGGAAATGCAAGGTCAGCTTGTCGGTATTCATTTCCCCCTGCTCGTCATAGACGTGCACATTGCCGGTGCAAATAATCCGCGATAAAGTCTTGTCTCGCGACGAACCGGCTCCCGGCAACGCGGCGTCAACTTTCTTCTCGTCCGCGGCGTCGCCGGCAGAAACCTTACGATCCTGAAGCACGACCTCCATCCGGTCACAATCAAGTTTCAGACGCGGATTGCGCACCTGCACGTTACCCTGAAAGATCAGCTGGTTGGCTTTGTAATTCAAATCACTCGAATCGGCGGTGATCTCGGTTTCACCCTCCGCGCTGGCCGGAAGCGTCCGCTCAATAACTCCGCCCTCGCTGCGGCTCTCCACCGCCGCGCCCGATGGTTTCGGCGCGGTTTCGGCTCCGCAAAGCGTCACATGCGAAACCGCCGCCGGAGCACAGCGCATCCACTCGACAAACGTGAGCGGCCGACCGGCGTTTTCGATCGCCTTGCGCACGATCTTGACCTTGCCGGCGCAACGAATGGCGTCCAGTTCGCGGCGACCGCCCATCGGCAGATCCGGCACCCCGGCCAGCGTCGTGCGATCCGGGCGGGCGACCTCGGAAACCCCGGAGGCGGCAAGCTCGCGCAACACAATACGCATATTACCGCACTCCAACGACATGCGCGACTCGTCAACCCGCACGTTGCCGTCAAAAAAGCCGAAATTCTTCTTGTAATCGAAGCTGGCGCGATCAGAGCTTATATTCATGCGCGACGCTTCGCCGCCGCCTGCAAGCACGCTGATGCGGCAACCGCCCTCAACGTCGGCGCGACGCTCGTCGCGGTAAACCACAATACGGCTGCCGCCCATGCGTTCGTCGCCCCGGCGCAGCTCGGGCGACGGCTTCGTGCCGGTCAACTCCAACAATCCTGAGTGTACATTATAGACCAGCCGCTCGGCCGACGCGCTTTGCTCGCGGGTGTCGGCACTGCCCGGCTCCGCCCGGCGTATAACCTTGACGTTGCCGTCGCATAAAATGCGGGATACCCCCTCCAGCGACTCATCGGAACCGGCCTCCTGCCGCCCCCGCTCGATAAAAATAGTCATCCGGTCGCAGTCGATGGTCGAACCCGCGTCGTCGATCCGCACATCTCCGATCAGCACGATCTGATTGTGCTCCATATCGATAAGCAAAGAGTCGCTGGTGGCGGTGACATACTCGTAGTTGCCCGGCAGCTTGGCGTCCTTGGCAAAGAGACGCCGGGGATCGGACGCGCCCATGCGGAGCAATATCCGCACATTGGATTTGACCAGCACCGTGCGCCGGTCGAAGTCCGACTCAAACCCCAGCCCGTCAAGATCCAAAAGCGGAGAGCGGAAAAACACCGGTTCTCCGCCGGCCGCCATCCGGTTCTCCTGATCGACGTCGCCGCGAGCGGTGGAAACCAGCCCCTCGCTGTAAAGCCGCCGACTCCAGAAACTTACCACATCCTTTAGCTCGGCCCGAAGCGGATAGGGAGCCACGCCCCAACTGTCCTGTATCCGGTCGATGTCGGCATTGCGGCGAATGATGTCAAGCACCACGTTTCGCCCGACCAGCAGCCGGCCGTCACGCTCGGCCCGGTCGCAAAACGCCATGACCTGAAGCGTCTTCTTGTTGTACACCGGCAATTTGACTTTGGTGAGCGAAAGCCCCCGCAAATCCTCAATACTGCCTCCGGCGGCATTTGCCGACACGGCGGAGAAACTCCATACGACCGCCGCCAGCACCAGCGCAAAAAAAGAGCTTATCTTCATCTTCTGTACCGCTCCGTTACTTCTTCATATTTTCCCTGTTCGATCAGCAACCGCCGGATCGCCTCATACACCGCGCCATGACCGCCACCCAACTTCGTGCGCCAATCGGCCACTTCGTCAAGCTCCGGCACCGCGTCGGCCACCGCCACCGCGACGCCGGCACGCCGCATGACCGGCATATCGACCAAATCGTCGCCCATATAAAAACACTCATCCGGACGCAGCGATTGCTCCTCAAGCAACTTCATAAAACCGGCAAGTTTGTCCTTGCAGTTCTCATAGATGAAGCTCAACCCCAGCTCCGCCGCCCGGTCGCGGTTGGCCCGCGACGACCGGCCGGACAATATGCCGACTTTCAACCCGGCGCGCATGGCCAGCTTGATCCAGTGCCCGTCGCGCAGATTGAAGAACTTAACCTCCTCGCCCAAACCGTAGCCGGATCGGCCATCGGTCAAAACGCCGTCAACATCGAGCACCACCGCCCGGATTTTGAGAAAGTCAGAATTTGAGATCATGTATCGCCTTGACCTGTTTGAGCACTTCACGCGCCATTTTGAAATCCAGCGAATTCGGCCCGTCGGAAAGCGCGTTGGCCGGGTCGGGATGCACCTCGGTGAACAACGCGTCCACACCGACAGCCGCCGCCGCCCGCGCCAACTGCGGCACAAATTCGCGCTGGCCGCCGGAAGCATTGCCCAAACCGCCCGGCAACTGCACCGAATGAGTAGCGTCAAAAACCACCGGCACACCGAGCGAACGCATCACCGCAAGAGCACGCATGTCAACCACCAGATTGTGATAGCCAAACGTCGTGCCGCGCTCGGTGAGCAACACTTTGCCGTTACCGGTCGAACGCACCTTTTCGACCGCGCCGCGCATATCCTCCGGAGCCATAAACTGCCCCTTCTTTATGTTGACCGCGCGCCCGGTTAGCCCCGCCGCTTTCAATAGATCGGTCTGGCGGCACAAAAAGGCCGGTATCTGGAGCATATCGACGACCTCCGCCGCCCGCTCCGCCTCCACCGATTCATGCACATCGGTGATCACCGGCACGTTGAAATGCTTTTTTACCGACGCCAAAAACTTCAGCCCCTGCTCAATGCCCGGCCCGCGCACCGTCGAACCGCTGGAGCGGTTCGCTTTGTCATAGGAGGCCTTGAAAACATACTGCACGTCAAACTCGGCGCAAAGGCCGATCAGATATTCCGCCACCTTGAGGCAGATATCCTCGCTCTCGGCCATGCACGGCCCGGCGATCAGCGTGAGCTTGCCGCCGCCGATCGAGAAATCCCCGACCGTAACCGGATTTTCACTTGATTTCATCACATTCCTTTCAGCCGTTTCTCGGCGGCTTCAAGATCGGCCGGCGTATCAATGCCGATCGTGGTGAGATTACTGGTTATGACTTTAATGCGGATACCGTTTTCCAAAGCCCGCAACTGTTCGAGTTTCTCGCAGTTTTCCAACTGCCCCGGAGGAAGCGCGACAAAACGCTCCAAAACCTCCCGGCGGTAACTGTAGATGCCCCAATGCAGATAGGGCGTGACCGCCACACCGCCGCTGCGCAGAAACGGTATCATCGAGCGGCTGAAATAAAGCGCGTAACCGTCGGCTCCCATCACCACTTTGACGTTGTTTTCGGTCATGGAAGCGCGATCGCCGGGTACTGCCACCGTTGACATTTCGACCGCCGGGTCGTCGTTGAAAAGATCGATCAATTCGTCGATCACCGAGGTCGGTATCAGCGGCTCGTCGCCCTGTACATTTATCACCGCGTCGAATTCCTCGCCGCAAACCGCGATCGCCTCGGCGATGCGGTCGGTACCCGACGGGTGATCGGGCGAAGTCATCACCGCGCGGCCGCCAAACGCCTCAACCGCGTCAAAAATCCGTTGGTCGTCGGTCGCCACCAGCACCGCGTCGGCATGGGAGGACACCGCCTTTTCGTAAACATGTTGCACCATCGGTTTGCCGCACAACATGGCCAGCGGCTTGCCCGGAAAACGGCTGCTGCCGTAACGCGACGGTATCACCACCGCGGTCTTGAGTCTGCTCATATAAAACCCTTATTTTTTGCTGTCGGCGGCCAAGACCCCGGCCAGTTCGTCATATTGAATCGGCACCGTGCCGACCTTGCCGACCACCACACCCGCCGCCAGATTGGCCAATTCGGCGGCCTGTACCTGGGTGGCTCCGGAAACCATGGCCAGCGTAAACGCCGCCGTAACCGTGTCGCCGGCTCCTGATACATCAAAGACTTCGCGCGCCCGGGTCGGAATGACCCGCATCGGCCGGTCGCGCTCGACCAACGCCATCCCCTGCGCCGCCAGCGACAGCAAGAGATATTCCGGAGACCACATATCCAGCAGTTTGTCCGCCACCGCGGCCAAACCGGCGTCGTCTTTTACCGGCAGATCCGGGGAAGAGCGATCCACCACCCCGACCAAGGCAAACGCCTCGCCCCGGTTGGGCTTCATAAAAGTAAGCCCCTTGACCGGCTTCATGCTGCCGGGTTTGGGGTCGAGCGCAGTGATAACGCCGCGCTTGGCGGCCTCGGAAACGATCTCCTCAAGCATCCACTCGGCGAGCACGCCCTTGCAGTAATCCTCAAAGATCACCGCGTCAAGCTCGCCGGAGCGTATCTTGCCGATCACTTTTGACACCATGTCGCGTCGGATCTTTTCGTCAACCGGCGTCACCGCCTCCATATCTTCACGCAGAAGCTGCTGACCGCCGGCGATCACCCGCTTTTTTTCGGTGGTCGGGCGCGAACCGTCGCGCACCACCGCCTCGGAATCCACACCGTGTTCATGCAGCAGACAGATCAACTCGTCGGCGCACTGGTCGACCCCGACCACACCGAACGCATGGGCTTTCGCCCCCAGCGTGGCGACGTTGCGCACCACATTGGCCGCGCCGCCGAGACAACTGGTACGGCGCGAAATATTGACCACCGGCACCGGCGCCTCCGGGGAAATCCGCGATACGCGTCCCCAAAGATAAACATCAAGCATCAGGTCGCCCACTACGGCCACCCGCCCCCGTTCAAAGCGTTTCAGCACCGATTCAAGATCGTTCATTTCGCCTCTTTCCCGGCCGCAAGCCGGCCGTCGATAAAGTTGGCGGTATCAAGTTTACGACGCACACAGAGCCATTTACCGGCATCGGCCATGGCGACCAGCTTGTCGGACTCCTTCACAATCCGCTTAATGTTAACGATTTCGTCAAGCGTGAGATCATCCGCTCCGTCGCGCAGAGAGTTGGCCAGAAGGTTGAGATGCCACGCCACCAGACGCACTTGCATTGCGCCCTCGTCGCGCGCCTTGCTTGATTCGCAACGGTTGCGCACCGCGTCAAAAGCAGAAAGCAGCTCCAGCTTGGAAACCTGCCGCACCAGCACATTTTCGTGCCCGACGTAAAGCGGCAAAGCGATCGCGAGCGCGACCTCGGAAGCCACGATGAGAAAAAACACCGTGACCGCCGAAAGTGTCACATAATCACGTTTGAACTTCGCCGACTGTATAAGTTTTTCGCCCAAGGTCAATACTCCTGTTTAAGGAGGTAATATACACCGGATAACAAATTTTTCAATCCGCACATGGAAACCCGAGTCCTTTAAGGAATTGCGCGTCCAGCTTTGGCCATATTCTGATGTCGGGGTAGTCTAAAGCCAATCCGACGCCATGCGGGGCATGCGGGAAAACGTGCAGTTCGCAGGTCAATCCGTTGCGCCACATCTCTCCGGCGAATTCCAACGAATTTCGCACCGGCACGCAGCCGTCGTCGGCCGAGTGCCACAGCACGGCTGGCGGAGTATCGGAGCGCACCAGGCGCGACAGAGTGTAGTCGCCCCGGTCTCCCCGGAAATCCTCACCCAAAAGATTGTTGCCGGAGCCGTAATTGCCCCAGTCCTTTTCGACACTTATTACCGAGTAGCAAGGCAATAGAGCGTCCGGCCTTGCCGAAACCGCGTCGGCGTCGTCGCCTGCGGACACATCGAATCGGTCAAACATCACACCGGTCGAAACAGCAAGGTGACCGCCGGCGGAAAAGCCGCAAATTGCGATTCTGAGCGGGTCGACGCCAAACTCCGACGCTCTCGAACGCACCAGTTTTATCGCCCGCAAGGCGTCGCGCAAGGGAGCGGGGAAGCGGTTGGGAGCGACCCGGTAATGCACCACAAAAGCGTGAAATCCGAGCTGATTAAACGCTTTTGCCACGGGCATTCCCTCATGGTCGGCCCGCATGTAGTAACCTCCGCCGGGGCAGACCAGCACCGCGCCGAGCGGTTTCCCCGCGTCAGGAACCAGACTGGTTTCCAAATAAGGCACAAAGCCGTCAATCCCCTTTTCGCCGTTGGGCCAAAGATCAATATGCATAATGAAAAATCCCAATATATTTTTCGATATTGGAGAAAATACATCATGACACGGTATAAATCAAGGTTGAAACCGTCATGCTTCCGGTTTATATTAGTAAAAACAGGAAATTACGTCATGAAAAGCTTAGATAACCGGCCCATTGGGATATTCGATTCCGGCCTGGGCGGACTTACCGTTGCGGCCGCCATTCGCAAGCGGCTGCCGGATGAATCCATCATCTATTTAGGCGACACCGCCCGGGTGCCTTACGGCGACAAATCCCCGGAGGCGATCCGCCGATATGCCCGTGAGGATGTCGAATTTCTGCGTTCACAGGGGGTTAAGCTGATCATTGTCGCCTGTAACACGGTTTCGGCGGTGGCTCTTCCGACGCTGCGCCACGCTCACCCCGGAGAAAAAATGCTTGGGGTGATCGATTCCGGAGCCGAAGCGGTGCTTGCCGCCGCGCCGGAGCGGGTTTGTGTTATCGGCACTCGGGCGACGATAAACAGTGACGCTTACCGCAAAGCGATCCACGCCGGCAATCCAGCGGTAGTGGTTGAAAGCATTGCCTGTCCGCTGTTGGTGCCGTTTGCCGAGGAAGGGGTGCTCTCCGGCCCGTTGCTCAAGGGGGTGCTTGACATTTATCTTGGCAAACTTCAAAACGATCCGCCGGACGCGTTGCTTTTGGGTTGCACCCATTACCCGTTGTTTCGTGCTGCGCTCGATGAATTTTTCGGGGGACGGGTTCGCATCATCGACAGTGCGGTTGCCTGTGCCGAGCATGTGGCGGTGATGCTGGAAAGGGAGATTTCGCCGGCTTCGCCGCGTAATAACGGAGCAGGCCGTTTTTTCGTCACGGACATGCCGTCGGCGTTTGGAAGTCACGCGGCGCGTTTTCTTGGCGGTGCGCCGGAGCGGGTTGAATGCGTCAAGCTGACCGAGTAGTGTAAAAGCTCTGCACAGCAGCCGCGTAAGCGGCGTTAGGTCAAGGGCTTTGCTCTTGCGAGGTGTAGCAGAGGGCGAGTAGCCCTCTGATCTCCCTCGGCGGGCGTATGCTCAACAAAAATTTTTAAGCGTAGCGTCCAAAAAATTTTTAGCCCGCCGTGGCCTTGTTTACTCACAAGGCCCCTGTTATAGACAAAACTTTTGATCCTAACTTCTCACACGGCCGCTGCAGATGCTCTGCACAGCAGCCGCGTAAGCGGCGTTAGGTCAAGGGCTTTGCCCTTGCGAGGTGTAGCAGAGGGCGAGTAGCCCTCTGACCTCCCTCGGCGGGCGTATGCTCAACAAAAATTTTTAAGCGTAGCGTCCAAAAAATTTTTAGCCCGCCGTGGCCTTGCTTACTCACAAAGCCCCTGTTATAGACAAAACTTTTGATCCTATCTTCTCACAACGCCTTGCAAATGCTCGGCACAGCAGCCGCATAAGCGGCGTTAGGTCAAGGGCTTTTCCCTTGCGATGTGTTCAAAAAATTTTAGCCCACCGTCACCATGCGTTTTCACAGAAAGCCAGTCCAAAACAAATTCAGAATAAAACAAAGTAGTGCACTTGAATTTTTAATTTACGCACGATAGTAGAATGGCACGATAGTATTTTTCAAATTACTTCTATAGAGTGGCACCAACTTTTTCCGACACGTTTTTCGACGGCACGAAGAAATGGACTGAGCTTGATCGTAGCGATAAAGTCCTTGTGCATTGAGATTGCGCCGCGTTTCGCGTGAAACGGTGGAATGCGAGACCTCCAACAATTTCGCTATCTTTTTTTTTGACAAATGCTCTTGAAAAAGTCTGGAAAGCATGTATCTTTTCTCTTGGGTCAAATGGCGATAGTGTGTCATTGTAACCTCCGCTTGGTTGTAGTCGGCAGCGGCAGCGCAACTTGTGACAACCAACTTAATAATTTCAACCCGGGGAAGGAATATCAATATGAGCAACGTCACTAAAAAAAACTGTTCGAAAACCGCCCCAAAAATCGATGTGCGAATGCTGCTGACGGTGGGATTGCTGGCGGCGTCCTCGCTGGAAGCCGCCGGACAGGAGCTTTCCGTGCTGATGATCGGCAACAGTTACTCCAACTCCGTGCTGAAATATCTGCCGCAACTGGCTAATGCCGATGGAAACCGCCTCTATCTGGTCAACGCCTATATCGGTGGATGCACCATGCGCACCCATGTCGAAAACATCCGGAAGGACGGGGTGGTGTCCGATTATAAGCCATACAGCACCAATATTTGCATTGCCGGAGAAGCCGCGCCGAAATCATTTGCCGCCAATCTGCCGGAAATCATTAAAATGCGGAAATGGGACATTGTCACCATTCAGCAGGGCAGTCACGAGTCGTGGAATTTTGACAATTATCAGCCGTTTGCAGGGATACTGGTGGATTTTGTCCGGAAATCGGCTCCGGAAGCCAAAATTTTGATTCACGAGACGTGGAGTTACCGCTCCGATTCGGCGCTGCTGGCAAGTTGGAAAATGACCAATGCGGAGATGTTCCGCCGCGCCAGCGATGCATACGCGCTGCTGGCGGCACAGTACGGATTCAAAATAATCCCGGTCGGTACCGCGGTGGAGTTATATCGCCAAAACACACCGGTCGCGTTTTGCCCGGTTACGGCCGATGAGAAAAAACGCTTTGTCTATCCCGGTCTGCCGTCTGATGCCGGAGATGTCGTCGGTCAGTTTTACTGGAGTGACAATCCCCGGGAGTTGAGAGCCGATACCATTCACCTCAATAAACGCGGCTGCTACCTTCAAGCACTGGTGTGGAATGCGGCGTTGTTCGGCATCGACCCGCTTTCTGAAAAATGGCAGCCAGCCGACATCGACGCAAACGAAGCCGATTTGTGCCGCAAATGTGCGGCACTGGCGGTTCGGCGGTAGTCGGCGGCAGCCGGGGCTTCCGTGTCCGATTGCAAAAAGTGGACATATTTGACAATATGCCGGTTTGTGGCGGATTTTTACAAATTGTCCAGACGGTTTGATGCTTTCCGTTGTATAATATGCAGAAATAAAAGCGACAGTTGAGGAAAAATTAATTTTCCCGCTGCCAAAGCCGTGTTTCTGACGCTTGTCGTTTGACAATCGTTGGTTTCTGCATTTTACAAGGAAGAACCACATGAAGATCGCAAGGAGAAAACCGCTTACCGCCAATGTCGCCGTAATTTCAGTAGGGCTGGACACCTATTGGAAACAATTTCCCGGACTCCTGACTGAAATGGAGCACAAGACCGCGGTATTCTGCGGCAAACTGAAAAACAATCAGGTCGAAATCAGCGACTTCGGCATGGTGGACAACGCCATAAAAGCCTATGAGATCATGCCGGAGATCAAGGCGGCCGATCCGGATATTCTTTTTGTCGACATGGTGACCTACGGCACCAGCGGCACCTTTGGCGCGATCGTGCGCGAAATGAACTGCCCGGTAGTGCTGGTCGCGCTCCAGCCGCTGTCGGCCATGGATTACGAAAAAGGCACCACCTTTATGCAGCTTTGCAACGACGACCTCTGCGCGATACCGGAATTTACCGGCGTGGCCGAGCGGATGGGCAAACCGGTGGCTGATGTCATCATCGGCTTGCTTGAAAACGACCCGTCCGCCGACGCGGCAATCAGTGAATGGTGCCGTATTGCCCATGTCCGTCACGATCTGCGCTACGCCCGTATCGGTCTTATGGGGCATGTGCTTGATACCATGCTCGATATGCAGGTCGATCCGGCCGCGATTACCGCCGTGTTAGGGGCACATGCCGTGCCGTGCGAACCGGACGAGATCATGCGGAATTTTGCCGGCTTGCCGGATAATGACCCCGAAGTAAAGAAGATGTCGGCGCGTATTCTCGACTTCTTCGACACCCCCGACCCGGTTTCCGACCCGATAACCACCCGGCTTACCGCCGAGGATTTGACCACCGCCTCCCGCGCCGCCGTCGCCCTTGAGAAGTTCATCGAGCAAAAAAAACTTGACGGTTTCGCCTACTATTACGAAGCCGAACCGGGCTCTGAAATGCGTCGTCTGGTCACCAGTTTCATCGTCGGCAACTCGCTTCTGACCGGAGCCGGCTTCCCGATGTGCGGTGAATTTGACATCAAGACCTGTATCGCCATGCTGATCTTTGACCGGCTGGAAATCGGCGGCAGTTTTGCGGAGTTCCACCCGATCGACTTTGCCCGCGACACGGTGCTGGTCGGCCATGACGGACCGCATCACCTCAATATCGCCGACCGGCGGCCGGTGATCCGCAGTCTGAAAAAGTATCATGGCAAACCCGGCAGCGGAGCAAGCGTCGAATTCAATATCAAGACCGGCCCGATAACCATGCTGTCGATCGGGGTTGCTCCGTCCGGCGGTTTCAAGTTCATCGTTGCGGAGGGCGAGTCGATGCCGGGGCCGATACCGCCGACCGGTAACACCAATACGCATGGCCGTTTCCAGCCTGATGTACGCACGTTTTTGAAGCGTTGGTGCATGGCCGGGCCGACTCACCATTTCGCCCTCGGAACCGGCCACCACGCCGCAACTCTGGCGAAAATCGCGGCCGGATTCGGCATTGAGTGCGTTATTGTCTGAAAAGAGGGCGGGCTTTCGACTCACCTTTGAACTCCAACCATTTGAAAAAACAGTTGACCAATGTATATTAACCTCCGCAGACGCCGCGTCGTCAATCGCGGCATTTGCGGTTTTCCGGAGGGGTTTTAAATGCAGAAAAAATTGTGCAATGTCACGCTCGAACTCAGTGCAAAGCCGTTTTTTGACGACTCCGAGGCGGAGATGTATCGGGTTTGCCGCAAAATGTTCAACCAGTGGCGGGCATTGACCGCAGTCACTGAGTCGGTGTCGGTCTTGCTCTGGATAGCCGACGGCAGCGAAATTTTGGAATACAGCGGCGATCTGTCGCAAACTTTCGAGTGGGGGTATTGGTGCGGATGCGCCAACCATTGCCCGCGTCATCAACCGGAGTTGCCGGGAGACCGGGAAAATATTCACCTCTATCCGCAGCCATACCGTGCCGGTGTCGGCCCCCGGTCATACGCATGGTTGAAACGATTGATCGAAGTGATACGGGAAACCGGGGCCGAAATCACCGGTAAGCCGATTCGGGTGGGAGCCACTTTTGACAACGGCCCGGAGTTTGCCATATCCGACTTCAAATTCAACCGCCACAAAGAAATCGCCCAAGCCCACACGCTTTTCCCCAACAGCTTTGTAGTATGCACCGCCAAACTGCACGCCGAGAAAAGAGCTTATGCCGCCTTCCCTGACGGGATCGCGGAGGGTACGTCGCTTGGGCGGTTTCTCGGTTCGCAGTTCCGCGAATTTTCACGCGATTTAGGGTACGACTATATCTGGCTCTCAAACGGCATGGGGTTCGGCAGCGAAACGTGGGGTATCACCGGGGCGTTATTCGATAAGCGGGCGTTTCACATGGAGAAAGCCGACCGCGCCGCCGAAGACATGCTCGATTTCTGGCGTGATTTCTATGCCGGCTGCCCCGGAGTGCAGGTCGAGACTCGCGGCAGTAATTACTCTGCCGGTACCGAAATCGCCACCGACGCGGCTCCGCTGGCCAAGCTGTACCGTGATTACAAGATTGCCCCGCCGGTAAATTCCCCGTGGGCGTCGATGAATTACAACGTCGGGCTGGAGATCGCCGCATGGATGTCGCATATTGCCGAATTGCCGGATGATCGTCTGCCGTTCCGCTTTTACATCCACGACCCGTGGTTCATCAACAGCCCGTGGCTCGACCGCTACGGTCGGGAGCCGTGGGACATTTATCTGCCGCTTGCGGTTTCCCGGGTTTCGGAAGACGGTACAGTAAAACCGGCAAACCGCATTGCTCTCTTGAGTGTGGATGACACCAAAGGACAAATGCCGGATATCGTGCCGCGTGAAGTGATACCGCAACTCCTGCATGCTGCGTTGGAAATCGCGCCGGACGCGCCGGGACCGTTGCTTTGGGTCTATCCTTTTGACGAATACGCCGCCAAAAAGAACCCTCATCTCGCCTTTGCTGAAGAACAGTTTATAGGGGAAGCGATTCAGGGCGGGCTGCCGTTGAACACGGTGATTTCAACGCGCATATGGCG
>JAQVVK010000166.1 GCA_028698975.1 Victivallaceae bacterium | reverse complement strand
GTGGTATCAAAGTACATACATTGTATGATGTGGAAACGCAGATTCCTGCATTCACATGACGGCCAATGCCGCCCGGCTTACCGCCGACTGAGCCAGCATCTTGGCCTGACTGCGATTGCTGTTGTTGGCGGCCACCTTGCGCGCCATGATCGAGGTGGTCACAAAGGCCAAACCCAATACCAGCAACAACGAGATAATGCCAAGCGTAAACAGCAACGCCACACCGCGCTGACGCCGATTTTTTGCTCCTGCCATCATTTTATATGATTCCTCCAATGAAGAAATTTTACTCTACACCGGTATTCCAACGGTCACCGATAAACACCGAACGGGTAAATGTGTATTCATGCTGCCGCAGAAAATTATCTTTGGCGTCGCCAATCGGCATGTCTTTCCACAAATCGAAATTGGTCTTATCCATCAACGACAACCGGATGTCGATCACAAACGGGATGATGTTTTTTTCATCACTTTCCATTTTAGCGATGCGCCGGTCATCCACCTCGGCGACCCGTTTGTAAGGCACAAAATCCAATGCGGTTACATTGTCAAGCAAAACCGCGCTGTGTTCGGCGTCATTCCGGTCGAGTTTGCTCACCAGATCGGTACGCGCCTGAGCCAGCGTCTTATCTTCGTAAGGCGGGAAAAAAAGGCAAAAAGCATTACTGCCGCTATCTTCATCATTGGCAAAAACAGTCATGTTCAGCTTGTTCGCATTGCTGCTGCTGCCGCGCTGAAAAGAGTAGAAACGCACGCTGCTGGTCGCCTTTTCCGGAAAATCATTGAGCGGCTGGTGGGTGGGAAAATAAATTTTGCCGCTGCCGGCCTCGCTCTGATCGATCAGGAAAGGCACCCCGCCGTCGGAGTAATAAACGTTTTGGATCAGCGTCGCCATCAAATCCATCGCCACCCGGGCGTCGGCGTAAAGGTTGTTTTTGCGGTCGGTAGCTCCGCACAGCCGCTGTGCACCGGAGAAAAACCGCATTGCCATCACCAGCAGCACGGCAAAAACCCCAAGAGCAACCAGGAGTTCGACCAAGGTAAATTTATGCTTGTTCATCATGGTTCTTTGCCTTTTTCGATCGCGGTTTCATTAAACAATTCATATCGAAAAGTCTTGGTATTGCGTTTGCCCAACGGCCGTTCCGCCGGCCAGCTTAGTTCCACATTGTAAACGATACCGTATTTGCCAAATCCGGCCTCTCCATAAGTGCCGTCTGTTTTGGGCATATACAAACTGAGTGAACTTGACCACACTTTGGCGACCGCGGCAAAGTCAACAATGACCGTGTTGTCGGCCGTCGTGGTCTTTTGCAAAAAGAGAAAAACCTGCCCGCTGCTTCCATTGAAACCGTAGAAACGCCCGCCGCCGTTATCCAGCTCGGTACAAATTGATGATATATCGTCAATATTAATCGCATTGTCGTAATTTTCGCCGGTCGGCTTGGTTGTCCCGAAAAGCGCGGTTGAGGTTGCTGGCGGCGTGGCGGCCTTGGAATCGGCGATCCATTGCGAAACCTGTTCGGCGCGAATGTGGCTCATCAGAAACTCCGCCGCATCGGCCAGATTGTTGTCGGCCACCGCATCGCGGCTGGCTCCGATGCCGGTGGTAAAAAGCACCAGTATGCTGGCCAGACCGATGGAGAGTATCGCCATTGCCAAGGCGATCTCCACCATATTGAAACGATATTTTTTCATATTACCGTTAGTCCATGTTTTCATACGCCACCCGCCCGGTAAACTGGTTGAGTTTCAACACGATAAAGTTGGCGGTATAAGTCCCGTCCGACGACGGAAAGGCGAAACTGCCTTTGAAGTCTTTTATATATGAGGTGTCTTTGTTGAGCATCGACTCGACCACGGTGAAATATAGATCGCTGCCAATGCCGATCGTACCGCCGTATGGCGAAAATACCAAACCCCGGTATTTTTTGCCATCATATTTTATTTCGGTAAGATCGTCGTAAACCAGATCCGACGTGGCTTTTTTGTTGACCGCGAAACCATTGCCTTTAAGCGTTGACTTCACGCTGTCCCACGTGGTTTTCTTTTGAATACGGTGCAGATACGCGCCGTCTATCGCCTTTTTCCACTCGGACGGCTGAACCCACTCGATGATTTCCCATTTTTTTGAATTGTCGATCGCTTCGGCCCCATCCTCCAACTGCGCATTGGCTTCGGTTTCGGTCAAGGTCGGCCGCCCGACATACGCCATGCGCGAGCCGCCAAAGCAGGAATCCATATCATCTATATACGACTTATAGTAGGGCAGTATCAAGGCCACATAACGACGGCTGGTCACCGCGCGCGACTGCGCGCGCTCCAACTCCAGCTTGAGCTGTGACGACATCTGATCGACCTTGCTGCCGTTTATCATGCGGTTGAAACTCGGCAGGAGCAACGTCAGCAACAGCCCGAAAATCGCCATCACCGCCAGAAGTTCGATCAGCGAGAATCTTCTTTTCTTATTTTTATTTTGCGGCATTTCCTGCTCCCAAAATTCTATCCCATAAAGAATCTTTGTGTACTATATTGGTGGTTTGGCTTTTTTTCAATCAAAATACATAAAAATTTCCGTTTTTATCGCTTCAAACCGGGGTTCGACTTGCAAAATAGCGGCATTGGCACTACCTTATCCTCATTTCATCTTCAAATCAAGGAATTTTACAATGGACAACAATTTTGCCGACGAGACCAGCCGCCTCAGCTATGCCATGGGTATGAACATGGCCGAATACATAATGAACAACCCGGTCGCCACCAATCACGCCGCCGCCCTCGACGGCATCCGCGACCGCCTCGCCAACACCGCGAAACTCGACAACGAACAGTATGTCGACGCCATGCGCAAACTTCAGGCCTTGATGGAACAGGCCGGGCGCGAACAATTCCGCAAAGTCGCGGAAACCCACGCCGCCGCCGAAAAAGAATTTATGGCCGCCAATGCCAAAAAAGAGGGCGTCGTCGTCACCCCGAGCGGCCTTCAATACGAAGTGATCTCCAATGGCACCGGCAAGAAACCCGCCGCCGACAGCAAGGTCAAAGTCCATTACGTCGGCACCCTGCTCAACGGCAACGAGTTTGACAGCTCGGTGCGCCGCGGCCAACCCGCCGAATTCGGTGTAAATCAGGTCATCGCCGGGTGGACCGAGGCTTTGCAGCTTATGCCGGTCGGCAGCAAGTACAAACTTTACATCCCGGCCAAACTCGCCTATGGCGAACGCGGCGCGGGGCAGGCGATCCCCCCCAACGCGGCGCTGATCTTTGAAGTCGAACTTCTGGACATCGTCGGGTAAACCACCGGCACTGCGCTATGTCGCTCTACGCTCCGTTTCGTCACATCGCGGTGATTGCCCCGGCCGGTAAACCCGACCGCGGGCAATGCGAAAATGGTTTTGCCCGCTTGCGCGAAACCGGCCACGTTGTCACGGTGATGCCGCACGTTTTCTCCGAATATTCCGGGGATTACTGCGCGGCGGAGCGCGAAGACCGCGCCGCCGACCTTATGGCGGCGTGGCTCGCCCCCGAAACCGATCTGGTGCTTTGCGCCCGCGGCGGATTCGGCGCGGCGCATATTTTGCCGCTTATCGACTGGGAACGGTTGAAAAAATCAAGACCCGACATGCCGCTGGCCGGGTTCAGCGACATAACCGCGCTTCACATGGCCATGCTGCGCTTGAGCGTCGGCACCCCGGTGGCCGCCCCGATGGCGGGCAAACTGGTCGAGGCCGAAGCCGATCCGTTTACCGTCGAACATGAGAAGAAATTGTGGAGCGGCCTCCCCTACCGGGTCGAACACCCGTGCCGCGTGTTGCAAGGCGGCTCCGCCGAAGGAACCGCCGTCTATGCCAATCTATCCGTACTTGTGACGCTGGCCGGCACCCCGTTTATGCCGGATTTTACCGGACGCGTCCTTTTTCTTGAAGACCTCAACGAACCGATTTACAAAATCGACCGTTATCTTACCCAGCTTGAGCAATGCGGCGTTTTAGATCAAGTCGCCGCCGTTGCCTTCGGAGGTTTCCTTGATTGCGGCCAAGCCGGGCAATGCGACCGGCTGCTCGAGGATTTCGCCAATCGCCACCGCTTTCCGGTGTTGGCCGGTTACCCATTCAGCCACGCGCTGCCGTTCGCGCCGATGTCGCTGCGGCGGCGGGTTATGCTTGAAAATTCCTTCATCACCGTAATATGATGCTTGCATTTTGAAAAAAGCATTTTATATTAACCACAGCGGGATTTATCCCGCGAGAGGCG
>JAQVVK010000024.1 GCA_028698975.1 Victivallaceae bacterium | reverse complement strand
CGCCCAGCCCGTAGGCCGCCACATTCTGCCCCAGGAGCAACAGCTCGCGCACCCCGGAGGCGACCAGTTTATTCGCCTCGTCAAGCACATCGTCCGTTTCACGGCTGATCTCGCGTCCCCGCACATACGGCACGATGCAATAACTGCAAAAGCGGTTGCAGCCTCGGGTGATGGCGATTTCGCCATACCATTCCCGACCCGGCGTGCGAAAGTGACTGCCCATGCCGGTCAGCACCTCGCCGGATTCCTCGCAAAACGCCGCCCGGCGGCGGTCGCGCAGCACCCCGGCCACCTTGTCGGCCACCGTATGCAGTTGGCCGGTGCCGAGCACAAAGTCAAGATGCGGCAATTTTTCCAGCAATCGGTCGCCCATGCGCTGCGCCATACAGCCGACCGCGCCGATCACAATGTCCGGCTTGCGCAATTTTAGTTTTCGCAGATAACCGATCTTGCCGATCGCCTTGCGTTCGGCCTGTTCGCGTACACTGCATGTGTTAAAAAGCAGCACATCGGCGGATTCTTCGTCAAAAACGATCTCGTGTCCGGCGGCGGCGAGCAGACCCGCCATCGCTTCGGAATCGCGCTCGTTCATCTGGCAGCCGTAGGTTTTGATATAGATTTTCATTGTTAAAGCAATGTCAGGTTGTCGCGGTGAATCAATTCCTCGTCGGCGTCGGCTCCCAGAATCGTGTGAAGTTCGGCGGAGCGGCACCCCAGCGTCTTGCGGCACTCATCGGCATCGAAGTTGACCAGCCCCCGCGCAAAGACCGCGCCGGAGGCGTCGGCCACCTCGACCGCGTCGCCGCGCCGGAAATCCCCCTCGGCTCCGACCGCGCCCGACGGCAAAAGGCTTTTGCCGCGTTCGCGCAACGCCCGCGCCGCGCCGTCGTCCACGACAATGCGCCCGGAGACCCGGCGGAAAAAAGTGATCCAGCGTTTTCGCCCCGGTATGCGGTGGGGGCCCGGCACGAATACCGTGCCGACGTCGTCGCCGCGCATGATCGCATCAAGAATGCCTTTTTCGCGGCCGTCGGCGATCCATAGATACTGCCCGGAACTGGTCACAATGTCGGCGGCGCGCAGTTTTGAACTCATGCCGCCGATGGAAAATTCGGAGTTGTCCGTGCCTCCGGCCATGGCCCGGATACCGTCGGTAAGATTGCGCACCACCGAGATCCGGCCGGCCAGTTTACCCTCGGCGTCGCGCTCGCGCAACCCCTGCTCGGTGGTCAGGATCACGGTAAGCTCCGCGCCGGTCAGCGAGCCGAGCATACCGGCCAAAGTGTCGTTGTCGCCAAATTTAAGCTCGTCCACCGACACCGAGTCGTTTTCGTTGACCACCGGCAAAACGCCGTCATCCCACAATGAATTTATACAGTTCATCACATTTAAGTAGCGTTCGCGCTTGTGGAGGTCGGCGGCGGTAAGCAGCAACTGCGCCGGGAAGAACCCGTGGCGGCGGCACTCCTCATCGTAAATCGCCATAAGCCGGCTCTGCCCGATGGCGGCCAGAGCCTGAACCTTGGCCAGTTCGCGGGGCCGTTTGGCCAGACCGAGCGAGCGCATACCGACGCCGACCGCGCCGGAAGTGACCAGCAGCACCTTGCAGCCGCGCTCGCGCACCGCGGCGATACCGTTGACCAGCTCGGCGATTGAGGCGCGGTCGGTCAGCAGCCGGGTACCTGCCTTGACGATCACGCAATGCAGATTTTTCAGCAGTTCGCTTCGAACCGCCAGATCGGAATTTTTCATAAGTTCGTCCGTATGGTTTCGGAATAATGTTTGTCGCTGCGGTCGCCATCCTGAAGATACTGCGACACCCGGCGGCGTTGTTTCAACTCGGCAAAACTCTCTCCCTCGCGGTGTTTGAGGTAGCCGAGTTCAAATAACAGCTCGTCGCTGTAACCGTTGAGCAATTCGCGGATGTCGTCCTTGTAGGCCGCGTCTATCAACCTCAAAGCCGGAGCGAGCGAGGTCGTGCAGTTGGTGGTTATGCTGTTGTAAAACGCCGGTTGTTTTTCCAGACGACGCGCCCCGTGCAAAACGGCGGCAAACAGCATTGCCGCCTGTTCGGGGGTGGCGTTGGTGCGGTACAAATAAAGATCCTCGCCCCGGTAATCGGTACGCAGTTTGTAGAGATCGGTCTCAAAAGCCATCACATCGATGATCTCATAACGCTTATACAACCCGCGCAGGAAGTCCTGCGATTCACCCTCGGGCAACCGGGTTTCCATCGAAAGCGCAAGATGACGGCCATCGGTAAAATTGAAACTTATCATGGTGTGAGCCACTTTATCCAGCCCGTCCCAATGCGAAAGCGCGACGTCGATCGAAGCAACTTGGTCCAGCGGATAAACTTCTTCAGCATAACGCACGTCGAAATCGGTTTCCGAGCGATAGTTGAAGTTGCGGATATTGGCTATACGCACTTTATTTTCGCCCTCGAAACGGACGTGCGGCAACCGGCCCCACGAGCTTTGCCACACCGCGTCGCGAAAGACCAGCCCGGGGGTAATCGCCGCGAAACCGGCCACGGCCAGAACCACGGGTACCGCGCACAAAAACCAGGCGAGACGCCGTTTGAAGCCGATGCACCAGCAGGTCAAAAGAAAGACGGCGTAAAAGACGACCGCCGCCACCGGAAATCCAAAAGAGAACGCGACCGCGCCGACACTCCACATCCCGACGGCAAAAAGCAGCGCGGCCCAGACCGCCGTGAGCGACACAACCAGAACTTTCTTCATGAATCAGCTCCCCGGCGGCCATCCCAACAGCGGTAGATCTGCGGCACCAGATATTTTATCACCGAGGCCGCCGGTATTGAAAGTATCATGCCGGGTATGCCGGCGAAAACCGCTCCCAGCAGCACCACGATAATGGTTTCAAGGGTGGTCAGCCCCAGCGACTCGCCGATTACCGCCGGATAAAGGATGAATTGCTCGATCACGCCGTTGTAGACAAGATAAGCCAATACGATTCCGGCGATCTGCGCTCCGGTGGCCGCGTCGCCGCCCACCGCCAGCGTGACCAGCAAGGTCAGCGAAGCCGAAAGCACCGGCCCGATATACGGCAGCAGTATGCCGCAGCCGGCCAGCATGCCGAGCAGCGGGAAATAGGGAACCTTCAGGAAGAAAAACACCGTGGTGTAAACCGTGGCGTCAACCAGCATCAACGTGAGATATCCCCGCACCCAGACCCGCAGACGGGCGATCACGCCGGAGATGATCCAGCGCGCCTCCTCCAACGCGTCGTCGCCGGCTCCCGGCAGCCAGCTGCCGTTGAAGACGGTACGCACGATGTATTCGCTGCCGTCGGAGTTGGGGTCGTCGTCGCGCCGGAATTCCGCAAGTTTGGTAAGAAACAAAAGGAAGAAGAAGATGGTCAGCAGCAGATCGGCCAGCACCGCCGCGACCGAGCCGACGACGCCTGCGGTAAACGAAAATATACCTCCGGTGCGCTTCAATATGGCTCCGGCCAGCTCTTGTTTGGCCTTGTCGTCATTGAGCACCCGCTCTATCTGCTCAAGGGCAAATCTCACCACCGGTATGGATTCAAACCTTTTCTTGAGGTTTTCGAGGTAATCGCGTCCGGCAAACAGCAGTTTTTCGCTGCCGGACAGTGCGATGTTGCCGACCGGAGCGGCATTTTCGGCAGGGTTCTGTTTTCCGGCGGCGACGATATTCTGCCGGTCGCTCCAGTCGCGCACCGATTTGCCGAAAGTTCGCACATAATGGGTGGTCACCCCGGACAACACCATGCCGACAGCCGAAACCAAAACAACGAGCACCGCGCAGGTCAGCCAGACCGAACGGTTTATGACGCGACGCCGGGCGGCGGTTTCTTCGTCTTCCGGTGAAAGTTTTTTCGCGTTGCCGGTGCCGCGGCGTATGGCGGCGGCCATTTTCCGCAGCGGCGAAAGCAAAACGTCGAGCAGCGAAACCAGCCAGAAGCCAAAACCGCGACGGGCGGCGAGACGGCGTTCAAAATATTTCTCGACCGGCAGCATCAGATAAGCACCGATCAGGCCGAAAATGACCGAACGGAGCAAAGTGGCGGTAAGAATGAATACCGCGATCACGATCACCGCCGCCAGCACCCCCGCCCCGGATCGCCATATCCGCGCACGGCGGTTGAATTCGGCCTCGGCCTTGTCGAAAAGAGGATCCAGCTCGGCGGCTTCGACGCCCAGACCAGTGGCCAGCTCGGAAACAAATTCGCGCGCCTTTTGCGGCGAGGCCGCGCCGGCCGACAACTCGACCAGCGATTCAAGCAGGATGAGTTTCTCTTCATGGGTGGCCGCGCCGAACACCGCGGCCGCTTCCGGAGCGGTAGCGTGACCGCAGCGGTCAAGCTCGGCAATCATGCGATCGACTTCGCCGGGCGAGTGACGCTCGGCCAGCACGCGGCGCAACGAATCGGCGTTGGCGGCGGTAAACCTGCCGCCTCCTGCTTCGAGTACGGTTTTGACCAGCGAAAGCAGCATTTTACGCCGTTCGGCCTCGTCCCGCGACGACGCGGCGGAAAAAAGGGCGGCCGAACCGGCCACCGCCCGGCGGATCGAATTCTCGACCCGCCCCTTGAGTGCGCCGCCCATCCAGCCGTTCAGAAGCGACATGCCTGCCCCCAAAGTATTGGTTGTTTCAGGGAATTATCGGATACGCACGTCGCCGTGACCGGGCACCACCTCGCCGATGACGGCGGCGGTGAATCCCTGCCCACGGCCGATGGCGACCGCCTTATCAGCCTGATCGGCCGGCACAAACCACACCATGCCGACCCCCATATTGAATACGCGGTAGGCCTCGACCGGGTCGACGTGTCCTTTTTCGACCAGCACCTTGAAGATCGGCGGCACCGGCAGCACCGACGAGTCGAAAACCGCCGTGACGTTGTCGGGCAGAATACGCGGCACGTTGTCATAGAGACCGCCGCCGGTGATGTGGGCGATACCGTCGAGGGAGAGTTTCGCCTTTTGCGCCTCGCGGATAGCCGGGTAATAACAGGTGTGAGGCTTGAGCAACGCCTCGCCCACGGTTTCACCGAGTTCGTCAAGATAGGTGTGCACGTTGTAGCCGCACTGAGAGAACAAAATCTTGCGGGCAAGACTGAAGCCGTTGGTATGCAAGCCATTGGAGCCAAAACCGACCGCGGCGTATCCGGGGCGGATCTTCTCTCCGGTGATGAGTTCGGATTTTTCGACTATGCCGGTGATGACGCCGACCAGATCGAAATCGTTGCCGTACATACCGGGCATCTCGGCGGTCTCGCCTCCGAGCACGGCGCAGTTGGCCGCCTTGCAGGCGTCGGCGATACCGGAAAGCACCTCGTCATACAGCGGGCTGCGAAGTTTGCCTATCCCGATGTAGTCCATGAAATACACCGGCTCGGCTCCCTGCACGGAAATATCATTGATGCAATGGTTTACGATGTCGTGACCGACCGTGTCGAACTTTTCCATCATCATGGCGATCATAAGTTTGGTGCCGACCCCGTCGATACTCGAAACCATCACCGGCTCGCGATAGCGCGAAAGATCGATCTGAAACAGTCCGCCGAAACCGCCGACCGGAGCCAGCATTTCAGGGCGGCGCGTAGCGGCGAATTTGCGTTTTACCTGCCCCAGAAGCTCCGTGGCCAAATCAATATCCACCCCGGCGGCTTTGTAAAGGTCGCTCTTAACTTTCGGACTCATGGACTGCCCCTCCAGAAAAATATGGTTAATATAGCATTTCACTACCGGTTGCCTATATTGCAATATACATGCAAAACATGTTCAATACAAGTAGAAAATCAATTTTTTGCGGCGGGAATCGACGATCTAAATAGTCGGTTGCGCCATTCCTGTTTTCGGAAGTTCTTAACGAGTACGGCGGGATCGGAGAACCTTTTGATTTTCCAGCGGGCGCGACGGCTGATCAAAAATCGTCGTCAAGCACCGCCATCTCGTTTTCGACGAATTCCATCGCCTTGCGAAATGCCTCGGCCCGGTGGCTTATCTTGTTTTTGACCTCCTGCGGCAATTCGCCGAAAGTCTGATCGTATCCGTCGGGCATAAACACCGGGTCGTAACCAAAACCGTCCTTGCCGCGCGGAGCATCGACGATCACACCTTTGACTTCGCCCTCAAATGTTTCGATCACTTCGCCGTTGACGGCTATGGCAATGGCGCAGACAAACCGGGCGCGCCGGTTCTCCCTGCCTTGAAGTTCGCCCAGCAACCTGGCTATCCGCTCCGCGTCGGTATCGGCATAGCGCGACGAAAAAATCCCCGGCCGCCCGTCCAACGCCTCGACCTCCAAACCGGAGTCGTCGGCAAACGCCGGCACATCGCAATATTTACAGGCGGCCAACGCCTTGATCGACGCATTTTCCCGGAAAGATTTGCCGTTTTCCTCAACTCCGGGCCAAGCCGGATAATCAAGCAATGATTTCAACTCGACATTCTGACCGTCGAGCAGTTTGCGGTATTCATCCACCTTGTGCGCATTGCCGGTGGCGACAACAATATAAGCCATGATGCTCTCCGTTGTTTTGCTCTTTGCTTAAAGAGAATTTCCAATTACTTTGCGATAAGATATCACCGCATGCGGAAATTATCCACCCGGCGATCAGATTTCCGAGAAAAAACCCCGGATAATTTCCGGCGGGAAGCCGCGGGAGATCATAAAACGATAGAGCTTCTCCCGCTTTTTGCGCGGATCACTCTCGCGGCTGAGCAAACGCAACTTGTAATCAAACGCCTGCCGCGCCGCCTCTTGCTCGTCTACCGGACTGACGGCAAAAGCCGACTCGATGTTTTCGGCGGATAACCCGCGCTGCCGGAGTTTCAGCTTGATGAGCCTGCTTCCGAGGCCGCGCCCGGCCAGCAGCCCGACGCCGTCTTCCGCCATAAGCTCATCATTGATGTATCCATGCCGGAGACACGCATTGATCGCCTCTTCGACCGCCTCGTCCGCATAACCCGCCCGCCGCAGCTTGCCGCGCAACTCCTGCTCCGAGTGAGCGCGCTGCGCCAGATAACGCATGGCGCGCTCGGTCGCCGAGAGTTCTTTTCGCGGCATGGCGACGCCGCCTACTGATTGACGCCGGCGTCGGTCACATCGACCTGACCGTTATCGGTCTTGTCCTCCTGACGCAAAGCCAGATCGCGGAAAAGCCGCCGCATATCCACAATGCCGCCGATCAGGAACCACACCGTCGATATGCACCCGACAATGCCCGGCACCACCAGCGAAACGGTGTAGAAGTAAGTGTCCCACCATTCACGCGGCCACGGGTAGAATATGTTGCAGATCGCCACCGCCCCGAATGCCAGGCAGAACGCATAGACAAACGAATAAAAGAATACGCTCCACGCGATTATTTTGTCGCCAAGCGTGTATTCCGGGGTGATGGAGACCAGTTTGCGCAGTATGGTTGACGGCGTCCACGGCTCCGGCTTCGTCTCGTGACCATCGCTGTATTTGCCGCGATGCAGCAGTTTATCCAAATCAAAAGGCTTGTAGGTCAGATAAGATCCGATGATATATGTGCTTATCGCCAAAATCATTGAGATCATGAATATTTCATAACTGTTGATCGGGAATTTCACCGGGTTCATCTCCCAGTGTATCCACGGCTCGAAAGGTGCGCAAAGCATACGCAGCGCGCCGTCGCACGGAGCCACCAGCGAGTTACTCTCCAGCCATGGATAGATCGACAACGCCCAGTTGCGCTGGAAGATCAATCCGAGCAGCGACGTGCCCGACCCGAAGATGATCGCGCACCACGCGCCGGTGAGGTTGCCGAAGCGCGAATAAAGCCCGAACACCATGATCGGCCCCGCTCCGCCCAGCCACAACGCGCACATGATGGTCGTAAACATATTGATGTAGTCCATCTGCGAGAAGAACAAAGCGATCACAAAGAACAGCAGTGTCACCCCGAGCGAAGTCAGCCGCAGCAGCAGCAAATGCGCCTTCGGCGAAATCCGGTGGTGTAAAAACGGCAGAAACACGTCTTGCACCAGACACCCGGCGGCATTGAAAATGCGGCTGTCGTCGGTCGAAATAAGCAACATCACCATCAGCAAACAGAAAAGCCCGAGCAGGCCGACCGGGAAGATGCTGCGAAGCACCTCCGGCATAAGCATCTGCTGATACAGCGTACGGAATTTCTGATACTGATAACGCCCCTCCGGCGAATCGCCCAACTCCTGCCGAACCGTTTCAAAATAGGGATTTTCCAGCTTGTTGGTCGCCGAGAGCGGCTCGTCCACGCCCGGACGGTAATGCACATCAGGCACCGCGTTGATCTTATCATTCAACCTTTTACGCATGGCGTCGTTGTTTTCAAGCACTTCATCAAGCACCTTGTGCGACAGGGTATTGCGTATCTGGTTATTGGTCACGTTGAAGCGGTTGCTTTCACCCTTTGAGGAGAAGTTTCCGCTGTTCATAAACACGATAACGATGATGCCGATAAGCGAAATCATGATGTAGGCGAAACCGTTGCGCCATGAGCCGAGGATGCCGGCCATCTTCTGCTCATGCGGAGTACGCCCGGAGTTGGTGGTGTCGTTGCCGATCCAGCTGGCGCGGTTCATGACCCCGCTGAACACCGACACGATCAAAGCGAAAATGTTGAAGTCGCGCAATTGGGCGACATCATAAGGATTTATGAAGCTCTGCTCCGGCGCACGGCTGTTCAGAATCGGAGAAATATCGACGTCCCACGAGAAATTCAAGATGATGAATCCCACGATGATAACGAAGATCGGGTAGGTCAGCAACCCCTGAAAACAGTCGGTAACCAGCAGCGAAATACGCCCCGCCGGCCAGATGATGAGCAGCGCGCAGACAAGACACAATGTCACGATGATCGCGTAGCAGGGCAGCCCGATCCCGAAGATCATGATCCGGTGCGGCAAACCGAGATAATAGATGAAAAAATTGGCGGCCACCGCCGGTCCGATCGCGTTGGTGACCATTTCCGAAATGGTGCTTACCGCGGCGGTAACCACCCGGAACGACTTGCTGCCGTAGCGTATTTCTATGAACTGCCCCTTGGATAGGCAGCGGGTCTCCCGCCAGCGGTAGGTGCAGTAACCGGTCAAAGCCAGCACAATACCGATCGGGGCCATAATATTGTTCCAGAAGCCGACGCCGAAACCCACTTGATAGCTCTGCTCGGCACCGGCGACCAGCGTTATCACCGACAATGCGGCAGTAAGATCGCCCACCGAAATGACATAACGCCCGGCGACACGCCCCGCCGCCAGAAAGTCCGCGACGCCGCGGGCATAACGCCTTGCATAAACAGCCAATCCGAGGACAACCAGAAACGGCACAACAACAATAAGCCAATCAATCCAATGCATTTACAACAATCCTCTGTCTTTACTGCCGTGGTCAAAACCACGTTCAATGCGTTAAATTATTTTGGTTACTATAGCATAATTATCTATGTTTTACAAGGCGGCAAACTGAAATACAGGTTGAAAAAACGCCCCGGCGTGGCATATTATATACAGATACAATCCGCTCCGTCAATTGATTTCAGGAAGAGGGCAATATGGACCAGAAAAAACCTACCGTGGCAACTTTCCGCAAACGCAAAGCCGCCGGCGAAAAGATCGTCATGATTACCGCATACGATGCCACCGGAGCGGCGGCGGCTCTCGCGGCCGGTATCGACATACTGCTGGTGGGCGACTCCATGGCGATGACCGCCCTCGGCTATGAAAACACCCTGCCGCTCGGCATGGACGAGGCCATATATCATACCATGGCGGTGCGGCGCGGTGCGCATGACGCCTTTATTATTTTCGACATGCCGTTTATGAGCTACCAGGTGAGCGACGAAGAAGCCCTGCGCAACGCCGGCCGCGCCGTCAAGGAGGGCGGCGCCGACGCCGTGAAACTTGAGGGCGGCGCCGAACTAAATCCGCTTATCGCCAAACTGGTGGGGGCAGGAATTCCGGTAATGGCCCATATCGGCTTGCTGCCGCAAAAAGTCATGACGTCCGGCGGCTACCATCTGACCGGCAAAACCGACGACGCGGTGCGCCGGCTGCTTGACGACGCCCGGTCGGTCGAGGCGGCCGGTGCGTTTTCGGTGGTGCTTGAGTGCATGCCCTCCCATGTCGGCAAGGAGATCTCCGCAGCTCTCGCAATACCGGCCATCGGCATCGGCTCCGGCCCCGACTGCGACGGTCAGGTGCAGGTGCTCAACGATGTACTCGGACTTTTTGAAGCGTTCACCCCAAAACACTCGCGCCGCTATGCCGAAGTAGGCAAAATCATACGTCAGGCTCTCTCAGAATATGCCGGAGACGTGCGCGGCGGTAAATTTCCAGGCCCGGAAAACTGTTTCAAATGATCGTTGACGCTCCATACTTAACGACATCTCAAAAGAGCCGCAGTCAACTCAACTATTACGCATTCAGCGCAGTCAACGGGCTGTCGTACATGTGCCTCGGCGAAACCGTGCTCATCTTGTTTGCGGTACAGTTGGCATGCCCCGATTATGTGGTTGCGACGCTGGGGGCTATGATGTACTTTGGCTTTCTCCTTTTGCCGCTCGGCAAATACTTCACCGCACGGCATGGGGCGGTCGCCTCGCAGGCGGTGTTTTGGATGCTGCGCAACATCGCCGCGCTGATGGTGGCTTCGGCGGCGTTGGTCTATGCCGCCGGGTTCCCGGCGACAGCCGCCGGACTGGTGGTGACCGGGGCGTTCTTCTTTTACGGGTTTCGGGCCGCCGGGGTCATCATGTCGCAGCCGCTGCTGGGCGAGATCACCGACGAAGACTCCCGCGCCAGGATGCTGGCGATCAACAACGGCATATTCTATGCGGCCTGCTTTATCGCGCTTATCATCATAAAGAACGTATTGGCAGCCGCTTCCGGGGTGGCAATACTGGCGGCGGTAATCATAACCGGATCGGCATTGGGCTTTACCTCCACCATATTCATCCGCCGCATCTGTGAAACCGGAGCCATCCGCCAGTCGGCGTCAAAACCGCTCGCCAAAGAGCTTAAAACCGCCTTGGCTTCAAGCTCGATGCGCAGGCAAATGGCGGCCGGGTTCGCATTTAATCTGGCCATAATCATGATGATACCGCCCTCGATGATGGCACTGAAACGCGGATTGGCCGTCTCCGACACCGCGGCTCTCGGCTTTGCGCTGGTGCAGTTTGCATCATCGGCGGTTATTTCGGTGGTATGCGGCAAAATCTCCGAATTGATCGGCCCGCGCCGGGTGATCCTCGGCTCGTATTGGGCGATCGTGGCCGGCATCGGCATCGTCTGGCTGATTATGCCGACGCCGCTTGCTCCGTTTGCCGCCGCCGCGCCATTTTGGCTGGCCGGAGGAGCAGCGGTGGCCGGGGCCAATGCCACCACTCACTATTTTCTTCAGAACGTGCAGCCGGAGCGGCGGGTGGCGATGTCGATCTTCGTCGCGGTGGTCGCCGGGGTGGGTGCCGGGTTAACCGGTATCATACTGGCCGGGCTGCTGCTGAAATGGCTAACCGACGGAGTGCCGGAAACCGAGCTTATGACCCGTTACCGCTGTTACTTTTTTGCCGCCATGCTGCTGCTGGCTCCGGGGGCGTGGCTGATAAAGCGGCTGGAGCCGCTGCCGATCGAAAAACGCAAAATAAAACGCAGCTGGGACACGGTTCTGTTCAAATAGCCGCCGGCCCCGCTGGAAAAATTTATATTGAAGTGATATTTTATACCTGTCGGTTAAATCACGGCTATCAACAGGAAATTACGATGCATTTATTTCTGAAATTGCGTTATCTGTGTGAATATCTGCTGCTGCTCGGGCCGCTATTTTTGCTGCGCCGCCTGCCGTTCGCGGCGGTAAAAGCGGTTGCCGCGGTGCTGGGGAGCTGCATGTATGCGACTCCGACGATCCGCAAGCTGGTGCGCGCCAATATCGCGGCGGCGTTTCCGGAATTTGACGACGCGCGCAACCGCGAAGTCGCGGCGGGGTCGCTTCGCAATCTCGCGCTTAATCTGGCTGAATTCATCTGGCTGGCCGACCGGCCCGACCGGATCCGCCGCAACTACTGTCTGCCGGAAGATATCACCGTCATGCTGCGCGGCCATGTGGCGCGCGGCGAACGGATTCTTTTCGTGACCCCGCATCTCGGCAGTTGGGAGGCCACCGGCGTCATGGCTCCGTTTTACGCCGGGGTGCAGCTGGCCGCCATCGCCAAACCGGCGCGCAATCCATATATAAATTTGCTTATCAACGACAAGAGCCGCAAGCGCACCAAAGGGATGCAGATCATTTTCTCGCACGGCGCAATGCGGGCGGCTACCAAGCTGCTGCGCGACGGGGTGAGCATCGGCATACTCAACGATCAAAACACCAGACTGCGCGACGGCGGCGAGTTTGTCAACTTCTTCGGCATACCGGTGGCCGGAAGCGCGTCACCGGCCGTGTTGAAAGAGTTCTGCGATGCGCACGCCATACCGTCGGAGATAATCTTCGGGCTGGGCATACGCCACGCCGACGGCCGGATTTACGCTCACGCGGCCAAACTATCAAAGCCGTTCGCCGAATACAAGACCCATCACGAAGTGTTGCAGGAGCTGCTTGATCTCACCGAAAAAAGTATTCGCGAATATCCGGAGCAGTATCTTTGGTTTTACAAGCGTTTTCAGTACATTCCGCGCGATTGCCCGCCGGAAGTCCGGGCGCGTTACCCGTATTATGCGGTAGAGCCCGGTGAGAAATTCTACCGGCTGAACCGCCCCCAGCAAGCGTAATATGTTGATATTATCCAGAATTTCTTGAAGCTCCGAGCCCCATCTCTTTTACAAAAACGGTTAGGCGTACTTGTCTTTTTGCGCAGCAAAAAGATAAGTGGTCACAAAAAGGATTGGGAAAGGGAGAGGGAGAGGAGGTTTGGAGGAGAGGGGAAAGACCTTTCCTTAAAAGGGCTCTTCCTTTCCTCCATCCCACACGGCTTTTATTTGCCGTGATAGTGGAACGCGATGCGAACCAGTTCGCGCAAAATAAGGCAGGCGTGATAAAACTTGAGTTTTGAGCCGGGCACGTCGTTCCAGACGGCCAGCGGCATTTCGCAGACGTGCAGAGTAGTCCACTCCTTGCCGTGCGCGACCGCCATCCTTTTTAGTATTTCGACGTCAAAAAGCCAGCGCGAAACAAACGGTTCGCGGAAAAGGTACTCCACTTCCGAGGTGCGAAACATCTTGGCCCCGCACTGTGAATCATAAACCGCGAAACCGAGATATTCATTGATGATAAACGAGATGACCCGCCCGATAATGTGACGCGAAGCGCGACGCTCGATATGCGCCCCCATGCGGGCCCAGCGCGAACCTACGACCGTCTTAAAATCGGGTCTCCCGGCAAAGACGTCGAGAAAACATTTGATCTCATCAAGCGGAGTCGCAAGATCGGCGTCCCAGAAGCCGATCAGGTCGCTGCTCTTGGCGTCGGCGGCAATGGTAAGAAAACCCTCGCGCACCGCCTCGGCCTTGCCCCGGTTGTGCGCCAAATGCAGGAACTTCGAGTTTTCCGGGTGCGCCTCGACAAAGCGTTCCAACAACCCCAGCGTGCCGTCCGAGCTGCCGTCATCGACCAAAAGCAGACGGATATTTTTATTGGCGTCGGCATATTCGCCCAGCTCGTCCACCGGAAGACGCTTTTCCTCATTGTAGCAAGGGATCACCAGCGTAAGCAGAAAATCACTCATTTTTATACCCGACTATTCTTTTTGTGTTTCAAAATAATTCCCCCTGCTCCATTTCCGGAGCGGCGGGTGCGCCCGGCGACGACGGAGCCACCGGCTCTGCCGGCCAATCCGGGCTTTGCGGCAGATCGCGCATGATGCTCCGCAACTCCATGCGTTCGCAGATCGCCGCGACGCGATCCCAATCGGGCTGGCGGCGTTTCAAACACGCTTCCACATCGGCAAAGCGGGGCGGCAAAGCCGCTTTCAGACGCACCAGAGCCAGATTGCGGAGCAGCAGAGATTCACACCCGGCCAGCTTCTTGGCGAACTTGGGGTCAAGCGAGGCAATGCGGCCAAGCCAGCTCTCGACCGGGCCGGCCGCGTTGAGAATGGCCGCCGCCGTTTTGGGGCCGACCCCCGGCACCCCGCCAATGTTGTCGGAGGAGTCGCCCACCAGCGCGAGATAATCCGGAATAAGCCGGGGCGGCACCCCGAATTTAGCGGTGACTTCGGCCGGGCCGCGACGCTCGAAACCGCCTTTGACGTTGGGCGAGAGCATACTGACACGGTCATCGACCAGCTGGCCGAGATCTTTGTCGGAGGAGACGATCACCACTTCGCCCGGAGAATGAACCGCAAAGACGGCGGCGAGATCGTCGGCCTCGTAATCGGGTTCTTCCAGCAGCGGCCAGCCAAAGGCGGCGGCCATATCGCGGATCACCGGTATCTGAGATCGCAGTTCGTCAGGCATGGGCGGGCGGTTGGCCTTGTAATCCGGGTTGAGTTCGAGGCGAAACGGCACTTTACCGCAGTCAAACAGCAACGCGCCGCGTTCGGCGGGGCAGGCGCGGTCGATTTCCATAAGCAGCCGGGTAAAAACATGCAGCGCGTTGGTGGGTTCGCCGCGCGAATTGGTCAATATGCGGATGGCAAAAAACGCGCGGAATATCTGGGAAAAAGCGTCGATAAGAACCGTTTGCATCATATTTCCTTTTTTTTAAGCACCAAAGCCGTCCGGCAAGGCAGATAAAGACTGACAAAACGGCCGTCCGGCCGATCGAGCGCAAAATAGACCTGCCCCGGAGTACGCAGCCCGAAGCCGCCGAATTCCGGCGAGTCGGAGTCGATAACCGTTTCGAATGCGCCTCCCGACACCTCAAATTCGCAGTCGGTGACTGACGCGGAGGGGTGAAAGTTAAAGAAGAAATAAAATCCGTCGCGCTCAAATGCGATCAGTTTGCGCCGGTCGTCAATACGGATCGTCTGCACCCGCGCCCGATAGAAACCCGGCCCGGAAACCACGCGCCGCAACATCTCGCGGTCGAAATAACCGAGAAACGCAAAGCGGAGATTGGCGTCATCGGCCAGCGACCACTGGCGGCGGGCGTGTCCGCACGACCACCCGTTGCCCTCACGGGGGAAGTCGATCCACTCGGGGTGGCCGAATTCGTTGCCCATGAAATTCAAATAACCGTCGCCGCCGCAGGCGGCGGTGGCAAGCCGGATCATTTTGTGCAACGCGACGGCGCGGTCGATGACCGGGCTGCCCGAACTGCGGTGCATCGCACGGTATATTTCGTCGCCCGCCAGCCGGAATATGGCGGTCTGGCCGCCGACGATCGCCTGATCGTGGCACTCGACATAACCGATGGATCGCTCGTCACGCCGGCGGTTGGTGAGTTCGCAGTAGAGATAAAACATGTTCCACGATTCGTCGGGCAGATCGAACAATTTAAACCACATGTCGGTCACCCCCATCGCCATACGGCAGTCGAACCCGATGCCGTTGCCCGACACCGGGGAAGCCAGCCCCGGCATGCCGCTCACGTCCTCGGCCACGGTGAGCGCGTCGGGGCGCACTTCATGGATAACCTGATTGGCCAGCGCAAGATAGGTAAGCGACTCGACATCCACGTTGCCGTCGAAATACTGCCGGTAATCGGTAAACGCGGTGTTAAGCCCGTGATTGAAGTAGATCATGCTGGTGACCCCGTCGAACCGGAACCCGTCAACCTGATATTCATCAAGCCAGAAGCGGCAGTTTGAGAGCAGAAAGTGGAGTACCTCGACCTTGGCATAGTTGAAACACAAAGAGTCCCAGCCGGTATGTTCTCCGCGCGCTCCGGCGTGAAAATAGGCGGTGCGGGTGCCGTCGAATCTGGCCAGCCCCTCCGCCTCGTTGCGCACCGCGTGGGAGTGCACCAGATCGATGATGACCCGCAACCCGAGCCCGTGGGCCGCGTCGACCAGACGTTTGAAGTCGTCCGGCGAACCGAAACGGCTGGAAACCGCAAAGAAATTGGCGACATGATAACCGAAGCTGCCGTAGTACGGGTGCTCCATGATCGCCATAAGCTGCACGGTGTTGTAGCCCGACGCGGCGATACGCGGCAAGATCCTTTCGCGGTATTCGTCAAACGATCCGACCTTGGGTTCTTCCTGCGCCATGCCGACATGCGACTCGTAAATCAGCGATGCGGCCGGGCGGGGCGGCGACGGATTAACAAACAAATACGGCTGCTCCGGAGCCCAGACGACGGCGGTAAAGAGTTTGGTCTTTTCATCCTGCCGCACGCAGCGCGACCAGGCCGGGATCCGGCGGCCGTGACCGCCGGGATACTCCATTTCAAGCTGATAATTCTGGCCGTGCCGCATGGCGTCGGGCGGCAAGACCGCCTCCCACACGCCGTTTTCAAGCGGACGCAGACGGTATTCGACCCGAAGTAACCACATCGAGAAGTCGCCGACCAAAGTCACCGCGGTCGCATTGGGAGCCCATTCACGAAAGACCCAGCCGTCGCAAGTGCGGTGCAAACCAAAATACTCGTGGCCGGAGGCGAAATCGGCCAGCGTCATTCGGCCGCCGGTAAGCCGGGCGGCCATATCTTCGACCAGGCGGTGCCGCCGGGTCAATTCATCGGCGTAGACCGCCAGATAGGGGTCGGCCGCAAGCGGCTCCGGGTCGTTGGCGATACGCTCAATTTTTGAATTCACGTTTTTCTCCACCTGCAATTTCGCATATATCGACTACTATACATCAATTAAAGTAAAATTCAAGCAGCGTCAAAAAAAAGCGCGGCTTCACCCTTTGGGGGATGACGCCGCGTCAAAAAATCAGAGTATCGTCTGCCCGCCGACGGCGGTCAAGGTCAACAGCTATTCCAGCGTATAATAACAAACTGCGTTGGATGGCCTTATATCGGTAAGGTCACCCCGGTAATGGCGCAGATCGCGCGCTTCATAGGGGTGTTTAAGCAACTCCGCCTCGTTGAGTTCAATACCGATACCGGGCC
>JAQVVK010000023.1 GCA_028698975.1 Victivallaceae bacterium | reverse complement strand
AGGAGGCCGAGGATTATTCCCGGGAGGCGGTTCGGGTCGCGGCGGCCTACTGTCAATGCTTCATGCGCGAAGACGGTACGCTAAAAGACAGCTCCGACAGGGGCGAACCGGATTTCTGCAATTATAACTTCTTCTGCGAATTAAACGGCAGCGGCGGCGGTTGCCAGGCACTCGCCCGGTTTCGGGTAAGCGTTTCCGCCGGGCGGGAGGTCGAGCTGTACAGTGCCGCTTTCGGTCCCTATCGCGTAAAGTGCAACGGCAAACCGGTGTTTGACGACCGGCGTGCGGCCGACTGGAGCCGTCCTTTCCCGGCGTATGCGCCGGATCGTACCAAAATTTCGCTTCGGCCGGGCGTGAATGTCATTGAGTTTGAGACCGACAACAATTTTTTGAATTGGGATCTCTTTTTCCGCGCCGACGGCATCGACTGGGGAGAGGGCGAACTTTACGAGCTGTCGGCCACAGGAGCCGTTGTCAAGGGCCCGCTCATGCGAAAACCCCGGCGGTGGCGGGCTCCGGCGATTTCGCAGACCACTTGCGGATATGCCGCGTTTGCGGGAATTATCGGGCAGCGTGAGCTGAAAAAGGCCTTGCGCGATGAATATTACCGCGATTATGTGAGTATTAGAGTACCCTTGTTTTGCCAGGAAACCGAGGATACGGCGAAATTGAGCGGTTGGGTCATGCCGCCCAACACGCCGTGGACGATGTTCTTCTTTTTAAGCGGATTGTTTGAAAACGGTCTTGCCGACGAAGCTCTTGCATTATTGCGTAAATCGTGGGGGGTGATGCTTGACCGCAAGGCGGAAAACACATGGGAAGAGTGGAATTGCCACTCAAGTCTTTGTCACGCGTGGGGGGCTTCACCAAGTTACTTCTTTCACCGCGAAATTCTCGGTGTGAAGCATGAAACGCTCAACGACGCGGAGTTGCTGGTGCGGCCCAGTCTCTTTGACCTTGAATTTGCCGAAGGGCGCGTGATGCTTGCGTTGAATGAATGGCTCGACATTGCGCTTGAACGCCGAAACGGGACAACCCGAGTCAAGGTGGCGATTCATTCCGCCCGGAAGATAAAAATAGATGAAAAAAATCTGCCGCCGCCCCTTGAGATTATCACGGTCATGGAATAAATTATCTCAATCAGTGATAATTTCCGTACATATATCAAAAAGGAAGACAGTTCATGAAAATAGAAGATGGTCAGCGGTTGGTTTTCATCGGAGATTCGGTTACCGATATGGGGCGTACGCGCAATGCCGACGCTCCGTCGGAGGGATTGTTTGAGCCGTTGGGCAAGGGGTATCCGCACGTGGTGTCGGGGCTGTTGAACGCGGTTTACCCGGAGCGTTGCATCCGTATAACCAACGTCGGCGACAGCGGCAACACGGTGCGCGATCTGGCGGCGCGCTGGGAACGCGACGTGATCGGGCTAAAACCGGATTGGCTTTCGGTCATGATCGGCATAAACGATGTGTGGCGGCAGTTTGATACGCCGCAGATACCCGAAGCGCAGGTCGGGGTTGCTGAATACAAGCAGACGCTTCGCGGCCTGATTGTCAAGACCAAGCCATTGCTTCCCGGCGGTCTGGTGCTTATGACGCCATATTTTATTGAGCCAAACCGGGCCGACGCCATGCGTGCCAGAATGGACGAATACGGAGCGGTATGCGCGGAAATAGCCCAAGAGTGCGGGGTTATTTTTGTGGACACGCAAGCTGAATTTGACCGGGTTCTCAAATATTGTCACTCCGGTTACATCACTTGGGATCGGGTGCATCCCAACATTTACGGGGCGACTCTGCTGGCCAGGGCGTTTCTGAAGGCGGTCGAGTTTGATTATAACCGCTGACGGGCAGCGGGAGCGGCATGGCCGGAATGCAGTGTGAAAAGACTTGACAAAACGCGATACCGCATTATTGTTTATAACGCGGTATCGGGGTAATGCCGGTCAAATAACAAGTCGGTTATGCAAAACCCTATTTTGAGAGGGCTTTTAGGAAACGAAAGCGGCTTGTACTCAGGTACGCGTCGGCCTTGTCGCCTTATCTAAAAGGGAAATCGACTTTTACATAACCGACTAACAAGAGTGTCATGATGGGCAATCCTGATTCACTGCACATGCGTCGCAGCATGATCTACAATAATTTGGAGGGTGGAATTCGTATCTGCCCGATGAATTATTTTATGCAGCACACGGAAATTTCACATTTTCATGACTTCTATGAGTTGGTTTTTGTGCATGACGGCAGTGGTACGCATAGTGTGAACGGCAAGAGATGCCGAATAGAGCGCGGTAATGTGTTTCTGATCCGTCCGGGGGAGACGCATGGCTATATTGATGCCGACAACATGCGTCTGATGAACTGTATTTACCTGCCGGAAAAACTCTCTTTGCCGCTGAAGCGGTTGCGTTCGATGAACGGCTACGTTTATTTTTTTGAATCGCAGCTCACTTGCAACGAGACCATGTTGAAGCTAACAGACGATGAATTTACCGACATGGATTCGATAATCAATCAGATGTATACAGAGCAGGAGAGAGCTGGGGGTGGGTACGAGATATTTTTGAATGCGAAATTCATAGAACTTACTCTGCTGATTAGCCGAAGTTTGGAAGAGAAAATATCTGATATACCCAATGAATTGATGAGTCTTTTTCTTTATTGCAACGAGCATCTCGAATCGGGATTGAATGTAGAAAGCATGGCAGCTCACGGGATGATTTCGGTACGGACGCTTGAGCGACTCTTAAAAAAGCACTTACACACGACACCGGTAGCGTTTCTGCAAAAAATTCGCATGACATACGCGCTCAACCAGTTAAGCACGAGTGACAAGACCATAACGGCAGTAGCGCATGACTCCGGGTTTTCCAATCCGGTTTATTTCGCGCGTGCGTTCAAGGATGTATTTGGGATTACGCCATTGGAGTACCGTCGAGGGAAATACCCAGATCCACCTGCCAACGTGCTGTAAATGCGCGGCTGCTGGGCAGAGCATTGGCCAATGGGCGATGTGAGAAGATAGGATCAAAAGTTTTGTTTCAGACTGGCTTCCTGTGAGTAAGCATGGCCGCGGCGGGCTAAAAATTTTTTGGACGCTTCGCTTAAAAATTTTTGTTGAGCTGACGCCCGCCTTAGGTCAGAGGGCTGCTCGCCCTCTGCTACTCCTCGCAAGGTCACCGCCCTTGACCTAACGCCGCTATCGCGGCTGCTGGGCAGAGCATTGGCAAGTTTTTGAGGTATTCAATAATCGATCAGGCACGGTCGGCCATCGACAAGAAGCCATTGCTCCGGAGCCGTAACCCTGCCATGTATCGCCAGCCGCCGCCGCCAGTCATTGCGACTGTTGACGGCAAGCGGTTCGCCGTCCGGCCTGGGCGCAAGCCACAATTCCCCGGAAACCGGGTCGAACCCGCGAGCCGCCCGGTGCGGTATGCCGGATAACTCAAGCCGGAAATGCTCAACAAAAGACGCTTCCGCCTGTTCACGGGGTAAATCCGATTTTTCCGCATTCTTCAAATCCGCCGTCCGCCGCAACCGGTCGACCGCAAGCAAAATGTTGTTGTCGCCGCGCTCCGTGAATTTCGGGTATCCTCCCAGTATCTGCCGCGTCCGCCGCGGCCAATCCCCCCGCAGTCGCTCCGCATGATGGCGCAAAAGTCGTGTCAATTCGGCTTCCGGCTCGGTACTGCCGGCCAATACGAGCAGTCTACACAGCATGTCATCATCAAATTCCGTGCCGAATTCCAATAGAGAACCACGCCGTAAATCACTTCTCATCCGATCAAACCAGCGAAATCGCCGCACCCCGCGCAAATCGACCAGACGAAATTCACCTCCGGCAAAAAGCACGTTGCCAGTATGCAGATCTGGGTGGTATATTTTGGCCGCAATAATGCGCCCGATAAATTTGGCGTATCCGGTCGCCAGCGCAACGCGGTCGTCGGAATTGTAAAACGCCTCCAATGCCGTGACCGAACCGGGAAATTCCCGCGTCACCAAAAAACCTGATTTACCGGATTCCCCCCACTCGACCGGTTCAACCGCCGGTATGCCGAGATCGCCCAACAATTTCGCACTCAAGAATTCCGATCTCATGCGCCTGAAACCTCGCAGATCGACCTTGATATAAAGACCGTCTTTGCGGTATACCTGACGAACCGCATTGCGTTTTATTAACTCCGCTCCGGTCAGCAGTTCGGTCAAGTGTGCGCGGCTCATGGCTTTATCTCTCCGCAAAGGAAGTTTGCTCCGCCAAACTGCCGCACCCGCAGACCGCCCGCCCGCGCCAGTTCCAGAAAACGGCCGATCTCCCCCGGCTGATCGGGGAGTTCCCAATAGAGGCAGGCTCCGGCCGCCTTTTCCCGGAAAAGCGGCGCGCCGTAGATTGCGGCAAAGAATTCGGCGGATTGCGCGTACGGCGGATCCGCAAAAATGAAATCACGCCGGTTCAGCTTGGCGGCGTATCGCTCGACCGCCGCAGCGTCGGCGGAAATTATCTCAACCCCCGCTTCGACCCCGACCCGGCGCACCCGCTCAAGGTTGCGCTCAATACAGCCGATATGCGCGGATGATTTCTCCACAAAAAGCACCTCGGCCGCTCCCCGGCTGGCGGCTTCCAGCCCCAAAGCCCCGGACCCGGCGAAGATATCGACGACGGAGGCACCCTCGATCGCCGCCCCGATACTGTCGAACAATGCCTTGCGCGACCGGCCGGCGGTGGGGCGCACCCCAAGACCCGGCGGCGTTTCCAATTCAAGATTGCGGGCGTATCCGGCGATTATTCGCATGACTTATTCCCATTCGATCGTGCCCGGCGGTTTGCTGGTGATGTCATACACCACCCGGTTTACGCCGGTTACCTCGTTGATGATACGGTTGGAAATCACGCCGAGAAGTTCGTATGGCAGGCGGCTCCAATCGGCGGTCATGCCGTCGGTGCTCTCCACCGCCCGCAACGCGATAACATAATCATAGGTGCGCTCGTCACCCATCACACCGACACTGCGAATCGGCAGAAATACCGCAAACGTCTGCCAGGTCGAATAGTACAACCCGGCCTTTTTTACCTCGTCCACCACGATGGCGTCGGCATCCTGCAAAATGGCCAGCGTTTCGCGGCTGACCGCGCCCAGATGACGCACCGCAAGCCCCGGCCCCGGAAAAGGCTGGCGCATCACCACGTCTTCGGGCAGGCCGAGTTGACGGCCGACCTCGCGCACCTCGTCTTTAAAGAGACGGCTCAACGGCTCCAAAAGTTTGAACTTCATATCCTTGGGCAGACCGCCGACATTGTGATGGCTCTTTATCATGGCCGCCGGATTCCCGTCGATCGGCACGCTCTCGATAACGTCGGGATAGGTCGTACCCTGCGCCAGAAATTGGGCGTTTTCGATCTTGGCCGAGGCGTCGTCAAAGACCCGCACAAACTCGTTGCCGATGATCTTGCGCTTTTTTTCCGGCTCGGAAACCCCGGCCAGCTTGTCGAGGAAACGGTCGGTCGCATCGATATAGACCAGCTGCATCGAGAAGTTGCGGCCAAAGAGATCGCGCACTTTTTCGGCTTCGTTTTTACGCAGCAGCCCGTTGTTGACAAAAATACAGGTGAGCTGGCGGCCGATGGCCTTGTGGATCAACGCGGCGGCCACCGACGAATCGACTCCGCCGGAAAGCCCCAGGATCACGTTGCTCGCGCCGACCTTTTCGCGGATCGCCTTGACCGATTCATCGATAAAAGATTTCATCGTCCAGTCGCCGACGCATTTGCAGATGTGCTTGCAGAAGTTGGCGATGATGACTTTGCCCTGCGGCGTATGCACCACCTCGGGGTGAAACTGGATGCCGTAAAAATCGTGGCCCTTGAACTTGACCGCGCAGAACTCGGTATTGCCGCTGGAGCCGAGTATTTCGTACCCGCAGGCCGGCATTTCGGCAACTTTGTCGCCGTGCGACATCCAGACCTGTATCTCGCCGGAAAGCGAATCAAACAGCGCGCTGTGACCGGCGATCGAAAGCATCGCCTTGCCGTATTCGCGCGCCTTGCCGCGGGCAATGCGTCCGCCCAAGAGATGCACCATAAGCTGAAGCCCGTAACAGATGCCGAGCACCGGCACCCCCAGCTCGAACAATTTGGGGTCGCATTTGGGCGCGCCGTCGGCATAAACGCTGGAGGGGCCGCCGGAGAGGATGATGCCTTTGGGATTTTCCGCCTTGATCTTGTCGGCGGGTGTGTAGTACGGCATGATCTTGCTGTACACCGAGCACTCGCGTATGCGGCGGGCGATGAGTTGGCTGTACTGCGAACCGAAATCGAGTACAACGATGGTTTCGCTCATAGTGATATACTCCTGTTAGTTCATCTATTAATATAGCATTGATGCCGTTTCTTCGCAACCGCCGCCGCGGTGCGCCGTTGCGAAAAAAACAAAATGAAACCGTATGCGGCTTGCATTTCTCTGAAAACGGTAATAAAATATAAGAAAACATCAGGAGACAGCTGAAATGAGTCAGGATTCCTCTTCGGGTCGTCCGGAATTTGTTTTTTCGCAGCCGGGCATCGCAATGGGAGGCGATATTAGCGGTTTGAATTTCTCGATTGCCGCGCCACCGCTGGAAACCCCGGTCGAAAATGCGCTGATCAGCCCGGAGATCGGCCCGGATCCGCGCAACTCCAACGCCACCGTGCGTCTGCCGGACCCGCCGGTATGCGGCGAACCCGATGGCGTGCGTTTTGACTTCAACTACGGCTGCCGCCTCAAGATGCCGCCGGGCGACGGGGAATACGAGGTAACTTTATACGATCTGGATTCGTTGGTCTGTCTGGGTTACCTGAAACTGCGCGGCGGCGAAAACTGGGTGGCCGACGCCAAGTATTTCATCCGGTACCGTATCGAAGTGCGTACCGGAGGTAAACTGATCTTTGAGCATGACTACGACTGTACCGGCAAACGGGTGTCGGTCGTCGTGCCCGATGGAGGTCTGGGCGACAATCTGGCGTGGATGCCTTTTGCCGAGGAATTCCGCAAGAAACATCGCGCCAAAGTCGATTGTGTATGCGGCGAGTGGCTGATCCGCATTGTCGGCAAACTTTACCCGGAGCTGAACTTCATCCCGGTGGCATCTTCGCATTTGGTGGCGGAAAGCTATGCGACTTACTTTTGCGCCATTTTCCCCAAAGACCGCAAAAGCTGGCGGCCCGCCGATCATCAGAATTTCGGCATGCAGGGGTCGGTGGCCATGCTGCTGGGGCTGGTGCCGAAACCGCTCAAACTGCGGCTGCCGAAGCCGCCCGTCCGCCGGATCAAGGAGCCGTACGTCTGTATTTCGGCCATGGCGACCAATCCGGCCAAGTATTGGAACTGGCCGGACGGCTGGAACACGCTCTGCCGCTTTCTGAAGCGGCTGGGTTACCGGGTGCTGGCCATCGACCGCGACCGCACGCTTCAGTTTGAGACTAAAAAGTACGAGGAACCCTCCGAAGCCGAGGATTTCACCGGCAAACTGCCGCTTGCCGACCGGATCAAGATGCTTCAAAACGCCGACTTCTTCATCGGTCTGCCGAGCGGGCTGTCGTGGCTGGCGTGGAATTGCGACACCCCGGTGGTGATGATTTCGGGATTTTCGCTGGAGGGCACCGAATTTCCGACCCCATACCGGGTGACCAACTTCAAATTCTGTCACGGCTGCTGGAATGACAGTCAAGAATTCTTCGATATGTCCGTGCCGGTCTGGTGTCCGCGTCACGTCGGTACGCCGCGCGAGATCGAGTGCACCAGAGTGATTTCGCCCAAAATGGTGATCGATACGGTGTGCCGTATTCCATCCGCGGCGAAGAAGCTTGAGGAAGCGCGACGCCGCAACCGGCGCATCAGGTTTGATCTTGCCCCCGGCGCGACGCCGCTGGAAATGCGGCATTGGCTGGCCGACTACCCCGATCTGGTACCGGATCACCCGGAGAAATGCGAGTTCGCGGTGGAAACCAACTCCAACGCGACACCGCCGCAGTTTGACGTCAGGGCGGCGTTGAAGTTTATGGATGCCAAACCGGATTGCGAAAAGATCAAATTGGCCGATTTCGGCTGTCTTGACTCGCGGATTGAACTTCGCCGCCTTGCGCCGCCGAAAAAGTAGCCGCCGCCGTCAATTTTGCGGCGCGGCGGAGCTGCGCAAAAATGCGACCAGTCCGGCCAGATCTACCGAGGCAAGTCCGACCCGGCTGTCCGCCGCGCCGTAGCCCATGAGCAGCCGCCCGTCGGGGCGCACAATACCCGAACAACTGAATACGCACGGAGTGGCGAAATCGCCCTCCAGCTCCCACTTTTCTTCGGCGTGAAACAGGCGGCCGGCCGGCCGCGCCACGATTTCAGGCAGACCGGAAGGGCGTTCGCGCAGCAGCATGAAACTCTGGGTGTAGCCGATGCGCTCGTCTTGTTTGCCGTGATACGGGAGCAGCCACTCGCCGTTTCCCAGCTCGATAGGCTGAAAACTTGCGCCGATGCGGTCGAGTTCCCACGGATGGACTCCGGTTGCAAAAACCGCTTCTTCGGCGGTGCCGTCGCCAAAGTCGGCCCATTTGTCGCCGCAAGCCATAAAAATGGACGGGGCGGAGCACGCCTTACCCGCCTGATATTTGCCCGGTTCTTTGGGGCGGTGCAGTACGACAATGCGGTCGCGCCCGTCGATTTTCAGGCGGCGCGGGAAAAAGAACGCGTCGCGGTCGTCGCTCCGGTCGGGTTCGTGCAGCGGGACGATCAGAGAAAACGCCGCATCAAATTGCTTTTTGACCAGCGCGTCGAAATCGACTTTGTAAAGCAGCGTAACGGTGTGGTTTTCGCTGAACGCCCGCCCCAGCCCGGAGGTGTGCATCACCCAGTCGGGCAGGCATTGGGTCGGTTCGTCATGATCCCAGTACGGCCCGGGCGGAAAGGCGCGACAGGCCACGGAGAGATACAGACCGTCTTCAAACCGCAGAAAACGCGGGTCCTCGATGCAGCCGTTGGCGTAGTCAAACAAGCGGCCGTTGCGGCACGACTGCTCAAGAAAGCGGTCGCGGTCGTATTCCAGACGCGGAGCCATTGCCGGCCGCGAGAAGTCAAACGCCCAGCGGTTTCCGCCGTCAAGGCTTTCGCCGAACCCCAAAAAGATCGGAAACGGCAGCGGTTTGCCCGGGATTTGAGCCTGCGGCCACGGCCCGGTGGCGCGAAACAGCATCACGATGTGATCGGGATCGTCCGGGTCGGCGGTCATGGCCGGATTGAGTACCATTTTGCTTGCCCAAAGCGAACCGTTGCGCGGTTCGAGCAGCATGCGGCGTTGTATATTCAGCATTTTCATCACCTTTGTTTTCTGTTTGTGATGAAGAATACATCAACAAGCCGGTTTCGTCAAGCGGCAAACCGGCTCAACGCGCCGATTTGCCGCAAAAAGTTTTCGTTTTCAGATGAATCCGAAACTCACCAACTGTATATCTTCCTCAAGATCGCCGGTGACCAGACGAAACATAAGCTCGTTGGTCACGGTTTTGCCGGATTCGCTCTTGCGCTCGAACGTGACCCGCCACAGCAGGTTTTTGAGAACCGGCGCTTTGAGTGAAGTCATAAATTCGTAGCTCTTGAGTTCGCCAAATTCCTGAGTGACGTTGCGGTACGAAGTCTCGAAATCCTTTTTCGTCATGTTTTCCGCCATATTCGGCGGCAGGTGCGACGCAAATTCCTGATAGTCGTTGTGCTGAAACGCCGCCAGTATCGCGTTGCCGAGCTTGATGTCGCGGGAAATGTTGCGACACTCAGGCATCGGCCGCTCCGGAGTGTTGTCGATCACCCGGCAGCCGCCCGCCGTCAATATCGCCGCGGCGGCCATAACCATAAAAATCATTTGTTTCATCATAATGCCTGCCCCTTTGTACGGTAAATGCTGCGGTTGACGAAACTGTTGTCGGAGGGCGATTCCCAATCGCACTCGGCGACCACCAGAAGTTCGGCGTTCTTGATCGAGGTCGAGACGCTGCTGAAAAGATACCCCAGCCAGGGCACTTCCATCAGCCACGGCACACCGGTCTTGGAGGTGACTTCCTCCTGCTTGGTGAGGCCGCCGATGACGAAACGGTTTTTGCCGTGCGGCAGACTGACGTCCTGAGTGACCACGTTTCCGGGAGAGATGCGCGGCGCGCCGTTTGACTGAAAACCGATCAAACTGGTGTTGGACAGCGTGATGTTGAAGCGCGTCTCTTTGAGATTTACCGAGGCGTTGTTCACCGTGAGCGTGAATCCAAACGTCGACGACTGGGTGGTGATCTGCTGCTTGCCTTTGGCCACCGGGTAATTCGGGTCGGTGGAAAACACTTTGTTGACAATATCGGCCAGAAGTTTGTACGGGCCGACGCCGTCGTCCGGGGTGGTGGTGCTGCCGACCGCGTCCTGACTTACGTCGATGTAGAATATCTGGGTGGTGCGGGCGAGCGAGGCGGGGTTGTTGTTTCTGATGCATAGTTCACCCGAGTGCATAAGTTTGGCGTGGCCCTTGCTGACCAGAAAGTCGATGTAGCGGGTGTTCCACTTGGGGTTGAAGTTGTAGAAGCTCGTGCGTTCCGAACCATAACCGCGGTTTAGCCCGTCACCGGCGCTGTAAATCGCGGCCCAGTTGTTGCGATAACGGCCGCCGACCGAGAAGAAATCGACGCCTTCGTTGTTTTTCCACGACTGGAAATCGATGCCGATCTTGTCGTCGTTTTCGGAATAGACTTCGTAAACCGACACTCGGAGCCGCACTTGGGGGATCGGCACGTCGTATTTGGCCAGCATGGTCGCGATGTTGTAGCAGGAATAGTTTTCAACGTCGAAGATCAGCCAGTTGAGGTCGGGGTCGTATGCGACCAAGTCCTGTCCCTGCCATAATTCGGTGACGTCGCTGATGTTCATGCCGACGTTTTCGATGAGCGGCATGAGGTTGCGGGCGGGGACGAATTTCGGCATGTAGATGAACATTTGCGAACCGTAGTTGATCGCGCCCAGAGCCGGATTGTCAAGCATGGCGACCAGCGAATCGATGCCGATGCCGTTTTCACTGTCCTTAAAACGGTATTCTTCGGCACTGACCAACAGCAGACCGGTGCCGTCAAGATATTTAAGACATTCGACGGCGGTGTTGCTGCCAAGCTGTGCCGTCGGGCTGTAACTTGGTTGAGCGTTGACCGGCGCAAGTTCCGGCGCACTGACGGTGGCTTCGATCGGCGCGGTGGTGGTGTTTGACGGGTATTGCTGCTGTAAAGTGGTGTTGCCGACCCGTTTGGCCTGTACCATCTGGCGCAGGTAATCGCGGAATTCGTAGGCGTCGACGTGTTTTAGGATGTAGGTCTTGGTAACCACACGCGGGTCGTTGTTGTCGCGGATGAAATGCACCACTTTGGTGTTGTCCTTGACCGATACCAGAAGCTGCGCTTCGACCCGGGTGCCGTCGTATCCGCCGGTGTTGTTGGTGTTGGTGTCACGCGGGACACCCGGCACGATGACCGCCGACGCGGTGGAGCAGAGCAAGGCGGTAAATGAAACAAATAATGATGTTTTTTTCATAGTTATGCCTCCGTCACTTTATTTTCTTGAGTTCGCCGGAGGGGAACCCGGGGAAGTTGCTTCTCATCGTATCCAGCAGTTCGACGGAAAGCGTGAGGTAAAGATGGGTCTTTTCCCGGTTGGTGGTAGTGGTGCTGAACAAATATTTCAGAATCGGTATATCCGAGAGCCACGGTACGCCGATGACCTGTTCGACGTCCTGTTCGGCGTCCCACTGGGCGATGATGATGTCTTTGCCGAGCGAAATAAGCGCGCTGCTGGAAATGTTGGTGGTGTCGATGAGTTCGGCCCCGACGTTGTTGCGTTCGACCACGTTGGCGGTCTGCACGTTATAGTTGAAGAAGACGGTGCCGGGGAATTTGGCGACCGCGCCCGGAGTGTAGTTGGCGACGTCGAAGGCTTCACCCGACGGGTAACCGGCCTGACTTTGGCCGTAATGAATGTTGACGATGGGTTGATTGATCTGCACATACACCTGATTGAGGGTGGTGGCGGTATTGATGTTGGATGTGGTTACGCTGGTCTGGTCGTTGTTGGATTTGATGATATTCTGAAGTTGCGGGTTGAAGTAGAGCGAATAGCTCTTGGTATCGGAGTTTGATACGGTCATATTGGCGACGTTTTTGACTTTGGCGTCACCCGACTGGGCGAGAATACGGATGAAACTCGCGTCGAATTGGGGTGCAAAAAAGAAGCCGCCGGCCGGCCCGGACAAGGCCTGTACTGCGGCGGTGCCGCCTGAAGTGACGCTGAAAGCGTCGAAAGCGGTTTGAAAGATGTTCAGGCCGGGGCCGTTTTTCCACGTCAGATAGTCGATACCGATGTCGCGCATGGTGCTTTCGCGGACTTCATATAGGGTAAAAGTAAAATTGATTTGGGGGGCGGGGCGGTCGAGGTAGGCTAAAAATTGAAAGACATACGAAGTATTTGAGCTGTTGTCTTTCCAGTAAATCTGGTTGGAGTTGGCGTCCCATGCATAGACTGATCCGTACGGACCCTCGCCGATAACGCTGTTGACCAGAACATTGAGCAGGGCTTGACCGGAGCGGTAGAGCGGGCGATAAACTGCGCGAGTAATGCCGGTGCCTTTGATAATTTCGCCGGGTTCTTTGCCGTCGAGGGGGATGTTGCGATCGACTTTTGCGATAAAGTCATCGACATACGGCATCATTTTGACCGGGCAGGTAACGGTAAGCATTTGAGAATTGTTGGCACCGTATTCAATGCAGTTCACGATGGAATTCATATTATATCGCATGACAATGCCCATGACGAACGGGGTAACGTCGTTGGCCTGGACATATTTAAGATTATAGATTTTGGAGACCATATAATCTTGAGCGTCGTCTTGGATAAAATGTAGAGTTTGGGTGGTGGCGGGGTCGGCGTCCATGGGCATTAAGGCCCACAGGGGGCTGACCGCCAGCCCGAAAACAAGAGATAGAAATGTTTTTTGCATGATACTCCTCCTATACGCAATGACGTGCATTGTTGGAGTGGGCGACTCCTCTATCGTCCACAACTTGTCATAATATCAATACAAGGTTTTTTTTAAAAAAATCAAATAGCTTTTCATTCGAATAGGAAGGAAAACATGGTAAAGCATAAGTTTGGCGACATCAGCGCGGCGGTTGGGCAGGGCATTTACTACAATATAAAGGGCTCTTAACGACCGCCCGGCGATGACCCGAAACGGCGACGGTATGCCCGGCAAAAACCGGATTGACTGCCAAATCCACACTTTTGCGCCACTTCTTTCACCGAGAACTCCCCCGCAGAAAGCAACTCCCTGCCCAAACACAACCTTCGCTCTGCAAGACACCCCCGCAACGTCATTCCCGTCCGCTCCCGGAACACCCGCGCCAAATGCTCCCGACTGACCCCCAGCCGCGTCGCCAGCAACCCGATCGAATTTTCCTCCCCCGGATTGCTTTCAATCAATTCCTGCGCCTTCTGCGCCAGCCGGCTCGACGGACTCATACGCAGATCGTTCTCAACTCCCCCCGCCGCCGATGCCAGTATTCGCAAGGCAAATTCCGCAGCCGCCAAAGGCGCCATCGCACGCACCGTTCCCCCGAAACGACGCAACTCCATAAGCTCCGGCACCAGCCCGGAATCCAGCGGCAATCGAAACAAATAACCGTAGGCGCGGTTGATCTCCGAAATCAACTGCTCGGAAGCGGCCCCGGCAAACGATATCCAGAGAAATTCCCATCCGCCCGCCCCCGCCGGCAGAAAATAACAGACATCCGGGTCGCGGTGATTATGCAAAAATGCGTCACCAGCTCGGAGTTCCACCGGCTTCCCCCCGCATAGAGCCAGCCCCCCGCGTCCTTTGACGGTTACCACCAACTGACCGCCGGCTTCGCGGAAACGGTTGCGCCCGTCCTGCCGGTAATCTCCCACCTGCCGCTCGTAAACCAATTCGCGCGGCATTGGCAGCGAACCAAATTCACAGTGTACCGCAAATGTGAGCTGCCACTTCCTCACCCGGGCCAGATACGCCAGCCAGCTTTCACTCATAATGTCACCTCATGTCAAACCAATAGTATAAATATAGCTTGTTCAGCCATATTTGCAAATGGTCACAAATGGAAAAATAATATCACATAGGGCACAATATGACGACTTGAAAACGCGTTTACGCCGGATTAAACTATACATGTCACAGCTTTTTACTTTTGTTTTAAAAGGAGTCAGCTCATGGCAAGACAAATTACAGAATGGTTTCACAACGCAGTGATTTACGAGATTTAGACTCAATGTTTCTGCGTCTCCAATGGCCACGGCATCGACGGTTTCAAAGGTTTCATCGGCAAAAACAACATCATTATATAAAGGTATTGGCATATTATGGACGAACGCAAATTTCACCTCGCTCCCGGACGCATTTCCAATCAGATTACGCTGCCCAATGTGCGCATTTCGATCATCACGTCGCGTTTTATCCGCTTCGAGTGGAGCGAAAACGGCGTGTTTGAAGATCGCCAGACGCTTTCGGTGGTCAACCGCGATCTCGGTAAAGTGGCTTTCAAAGTAAGCAAAACCGCCGCCGGCTTGGTGATCGACACCGGCGATGTGCTTATCGAACTTACCGGAGACGGCAAGAAATTCTCCGCCGAAAACCTTAAAGTCACCTTTACCCAACGCGGCGAAAAAAAGTTCTGGCAGCCCGGAATGGATGACTCCGGCAACCTGCTTGGCAGCTGCCGCACCCTCGATCTATGCGACGGCGGCGAGAAACGGTGCGACATGGATCACCCCGAATCGTGTCCAGGCGAACCGGTTAAACTCTGCAACGGACTGATTTCACGCGACGGCTGGAGCCTGATCGACGATTCGACCCGGGTCGTCATCGACAAAAACGGTTCGGGTAAATGGGTTGCCCCGCGCCCGGCCGGAGAGCGGCAGGATTGGTATATTCTCTTTTACGGCGACGATTTTGCCGCGGCTCTGCATGACGGTGCGGAGGTGTTTGGCCGCCAGCCGCTGCCTCCGCGTTACACGCTCGGCTACTGGTGGAGCCGTTACTGGGCGTACAGCGACCTTGAGATCGAAGAATTGATGGATGGATTTGACCATAACGATATACCGATCGATGTGATGGTGGTCGATATGGATTGGCATTTGGAAGGGTGGACCGGCTACACTTGGGATCGGCGTTACTTCCCCGACCCCGACGGATTCCTGAAGCGTCTGCATGAACGCGGCGTCAAGATCACCCTCAATTTGCACCCGGCCGACGGTGTCGGCAAACACGAAGAGCGTTTTGAGGAAATGGCGCGGGCCATGGGGCTTGATCCGGCCAAGACCGACCGGGTCAAGTTTGACATCACCGACCCGGTGTATATGGACAATTACTTCAAAATCCTGCATCATCCCGAGGAGAAGCGCGGCGTCGATTTCTGGTGGATGGATTGGCAGCAAGGTGAATCGACCGCCATGAAAGGACTTGACACCCTGCCGTGGATCAATCAGCTGCACTGGGAAGATATGCTGGGCCGCCGCGACCGGAAACGGCCGCTCATTTTCAGTCGGTTCGGCGGTATTGGCGCGGGGCGGTACGCGATCGGTTTTTCGGGCGACACCTATTCCACTTGGGCGTCGCTGGCATATCAGGTGTATTTCACCGCCACCGCCGCCAATGTGCTTTACGGCTATTGGAGTCACGACATCGGCGGTCATCTCGGCGTCTGCGACCCGGAGCGTTATGTGCGCTGGACGCAGTTTGGTGCGTTTTCGCCCATACTGCGCACCCACACCACCAAAACTCCGCTCGGCGAACGGAGGCCGTGGGCGTTTGCCGAACCGTATTCCCTGTTGCTGGCCGCAGCGATCCGCCGCCGGTACGAGATGACGCCCTATATTTACAGCGAAATGGCCGAGGCGACCAGGAGCGGCATAAGTTTGTGCCGTCCGCTTTATTACTTCGACCCGTCGGACGACGAATGTTATAAACACGATCAGGAGTACGGTTTCGGCTCCGGCATGATCGTCAACCCGGTTGTCGCGCCGGTCGAGCCGGAGAGCGAAGAGATCGCGCAAAAGAGCTATCTGCCTGCCGGAGAATGGTATGACACGGTATTTGGCTGTTTCGAGAGTGGGCGGCGCACGGTGGAAAAGAGTTACCGGCTTGAAGAAGTACCGGTCTTTGTGCGTCGCGGCGCGATCGTGCCGGGTACGTTTGACTGTCGCCGTCTCAATGAGAAATGTTGGAAAAATCTTGCGGTCACGGTATATCCGGGCGAATCCGGCGATTATGACATGTATGAGGACGATGGAATAAGCACCGATTACCGCAATGGCGGATTTACTTTTATCCACATGACCCATCGTACCCGCGGCCGGGTGCGCACGGTCGGGGTTGTCCACACCGGCAAGGGGTTTGACGGGTTCGAGCAAATCCGCAATCTCGAAGTGAGTTTGCCCGGCTGTGTGCCGCCGGTGCATGTAAGTTATAATGGACACCGCATTCCGCGAGTCTATCGCTTCAAGGACGGAGAAAATACCGCTGTCTGGCGTTACGACGGGGCGGAGTGCCGCATTGTCGTAAGAATGCCGGGAGTCGATATCGACGCCGGTGCGGAGTTGAAATTCAACTTCGGTTCAAATGATTTCTATTCGGCGGCAGCCGGGGTGGCGGCTCGTTTCCGCCGTCTGAAACGCGTTGCCACGCTGCATAACAGCATGGGTGGAGCGGTGGTGACGGACAGTGACGAGCGGTTGGGGCAGCAGCTTTCACACGCTGCGGTGCGGATTTCGCTTGATCCGGCGGTCTTTTATTCTGAAATGGCGTTGATCGAGGCAAAATTGCCCGGTCTTGCTTCGGAGATGGATAAACTTGCCGCCGCCTCGGAAAAGAAAACCGCGCCCGGCTTCCGCACTAAAGCGGCGACCAAGGCGCGGGCGATAATATTATCGTGTCAACGATAATTTCGCGTAAAAACGATAAGGGGGGGAAGCGCAAGCCGCAACTACCCCTATTGGGCCTTGCCGATTGCCAATCAGCCGATAACAGCCCGATGTAATGGGTGCAGGGGGGCGGCTTAACGCCACCCGCTATTTATCCCCCGTGGCTGTGCGGAGCATTTGCCGTGGCAAAGCGAGAAGATTGGATCAAAAGTTTTGTCTATAACAAGGTTTTTGTGAGTAAGCAAGTATATTGCCCCCATTGAAACTTGTGCTAAATTAAGAGAGTGTCAGAAAGGAGTCTCCGATGGGCGCAAAGAAACAATGGACGGGCAAAGAAAAGTTGGCAATCGTGTTGCAAGGATTGAAAGGCGA
>JAQVVK010000022.1 GCA_028698975.1 Victivallaceae bacterium | reverse complement strand
ATTTCATGAGAAGTGCCAGCGCTCCGAAGCTCACCACTGCGGAGATCGCCGGGCCGGTCACCAGCTGCAACAGTGTCATGTCGTCGGTGATGTAGGCCATGTCGGTGGCCTTGCACAGTTTGCGAAGCTCAAGCAGCGTCGCACCGGCTATCGCCGGTATGGCCAGCAAAAAGGAAAACGTGCCGGCGGCTTCGCGGTCAATGCCGCACAGCACCCCGGCCGCGATGGTCGAGCCGGAGCGCGACACGCCCGGCAAAATGGCGAATGCCTGCGCCGCGCCGACGATAAGCGACTGCCCCAGACTGATTTTCTTCAACCCGGTCGGCTTGCCGTCGGCCGGCAGATGGATCAACGCCGGCTTGTTGGTCATGCGCAGCAAGGTCGCGGTAATCAGAAAGCAGATGCCGACCGCCATAAGGTTGCCAAACAATTCCTCGGCAAGACCGCTTGATTTAAGTATCATGCCGACGGCCCCGGCCGGTATTGAACCGGCGATCACCATCAAGGCGAGGTGCAGTTGATCCCGGCGCAGGAATCCGAGCAGCACCTTGAAATAAAAGGTGCAGATCGCGAGAAGCGAACCGGCGTGAAGCAATATTCCCAATGCAAGGCTTGCGTCTTCACGCAAACCGAACAATGCCCCGAGCAGTGCGAGGTGACCGGACGAACTGACCGGCAAAAACTCGGTCAAACCCTGTACCGCGCCCATGGTGACGACATAAATCCACTCAGTCAATTTTTGGCTCCTTTACCACCGGCCGTTTAGCCCGGTCCAGCGTCGAATCAACGCTGTCTTTGAGTTCAGACCATGATTTATCGACTTCGTCCACTTTTTCATAGCGGGCGTCTTCGTTAAAATAATAATACACCCCGAATCCGGCCGCGGCGATCACGGCCAACACCAGCAGAAATCCGCCGATTATGCCAAGACAACAGCCGACCGATCCCTTGAACATTTTATTTCACTTTCGCTTTACCGCTCACCGGGCGAAGTGTCAACTCCAGCACCGGTATCTGCCAGATTATTTCATCCGACGGGCGTCGCGTGCCAACCGTCCGCAATATGCGAAATGTGTCGCGGCCCAGTTTCTCGGTGAAAAAGAAATGCTGATCCGCGCCCCGGCAGAACATTATTTCCTTCAATCCGGCCGGGCGTTTGCGCGCCAGCGTGACCGTGGCTTCTCCGGGCAGCCCCAAGCCGAGTTTCATCGCCGGAGCGAGCAACACCACCAGATCGTCGACTCCGGCAAAATCGGAGTTTACCGTGGTGGTATGGCACGACACCCGGCACATAAATTCATACCAGTCGCCGCTGTTGTCGTACTCGGCAAGTTCGCTCAAGCGCACCACCGGCACATGGTTAGACCCCTTTTTATAAGGCGAAACCGCGACCTCGGCTGCCGCGACCGCCCCGTCCGACGCGGTCGTCGTCGCCGCATCGCTGTGCAAGCCTGCCGCGCGCAGCAGCGACGATGACGGAAAATCAAGTATTCTGGCCAGCTTCTCCACCTCGTCGGCTGCCGGAATCGCGTCGAAGCACTTTTCCAGCACTTCGATATGGGAGACCGGCACCCCGGAGAGATTGGAAAGCTGCCGCACCGTGAGTCCGCGCTGGCAACGCAAGGCAAAGAGTTGACGGTTAAATGGAGAAGTCAAATTTTCCACGCCGTTGCGGATCGACGCCAGCATGGAAATAAGTTCATAAGACTGCATTTCATCCAGAGAGAGCAGTTCGCAGACCTGCTTGAGCTGCGGCTGGTTGAGTACGATGCGGCCACTGAGCATCTGTGAGACGGCCGATCCGGAGACATTAAGCTCCTCCGCCAGTTTGTTTTGACGCACCCCGGCGCGCTGCAGATAATCTCGCAGCAAATTGCCGAATTTAACCTTTAATGGCGTAATCGTCATTTTTTCCCCCGATTTTGGTATTAGAAACAATCCATTCAAATATTAATATATCTACGCGTTTCAAATATGCAAAAACAAATCAGTAGATTTTTGCATTTTTCCATCGCCGGTGCTATATTACGAACCGCATTTTTTTTGGAGGTTTTATGCCGGACAAGATGTCCTTCGGGCGTTATGACTGCGCCATGTTTACCGCTTTTATCGCTTATGCCGCCTGTTCGATCGGGGTGCCGATCACGTTGACGGCGTTGGCCGCGTCGCTCGACTTCCCGCTTCAGGCAGGGGGCATGGGGGCCGGCGGAGCTTTGCAGATGGGGCGCAGTCTACCCATGCTGCTGTCAATGCTGGCCGCCGGTTTCGCCGCCGCCAGATGGGGAAAATCCAAGGTGATCTCCGGCGGTCTTATCATGATGTGCTGCGGTATTGCCGGAGCCGCGTTGTCGCCGGGGTACGGCATTTTGTTTGCCGCCGTCGCTCTCGCCGGGCTGGGGGAGGGCACTATTGAAGCTCTGGCCACCCCGGTCATTCAGGATGTGCACCCGGTTTCTCCGGCCCGATATATCAATTTTGCTCATTCGTTTTGGTCGATCGGCATATTGTTGTTTACGTTGGGGGCGGGCGCGCTTCTGTGGTGGGGCGTGTCGTGGCGGGTGGTGCTGGCAATATGCGCGGCTTCGACGCTGATACCGCTTTTGATACTTCTTACGCCGTACCGCGGCCCGCAGAATCCCGACCCGCCTCATGCCAGCAAAAATCGACGCGAAGTCGGCCATGATATCGCAAAACTGGCCGGAAACGGCCGCTTCTGGTTGTTTTTTGCCGCAATCTTTCTGGCGGGAGGCGGGGAGTTCGGGCTTACCTTCTGGACTCCGGCATTGATCGAGATCGGCTGCCGCGGCAATGCGTTTGCGGCGGGAGCCGGCGCGGCAATTTTTTCGCTCGGCATGGTGTGCGGACGCATGGGGGCCGGTTTTCTGGTGCGCCGCTGCAAGTTGCGCGTGCTTTTGCTCGGCATGTCGGTCGCCGGATCGGTATTTGCCTTGCTCATAATGATTACCGGCTCGCTGACCCTGCTTTATGTGCTGCTGTTTTTCGTCGGGATTGCCAGCGGCCCCTTTTGGCCGAGTCTGCAAAGTCACTGCGTCGACCGGGTGAACGGCGACAGCACCATGATCTACATTTTGTTGTCATGCGCCGGAATACCCGGCTGCGGATTTTTTACATGGATGCTCGGCGTCATCGGCGATCATTGGGGAATACAACGCGGATTTCTGGTTGTGCCGGTCTGCTATGCCCTGCTCGGAGTGCTTGTCGCGATCGAACCCGCCTTTGCCCGGAGGCGTAAACGCACATGAACCCCATAAGGCAGGAATACGCCGACACCATTGCCGGATTCAGGATCGAGTTGCCGGAGGAACTTCCCATCACCCGTCATGCCGATGAAATCATGGCGGCGTGGCGCGATCATCAGGTCGTGGTTATCGGTGGCGATACCGGTTCGGGGAAAACCACCCAGCTCCCCAAACTTGCGCTGAAACTCGGACGCGGTCTTGCCGGGCGCATCGGCTGCACCCAGCCCCGTCGTCTGGCGGCGGCGGCAATGGCGCGCCGGGTTGCGGCCGAACTCGGTGTCGAGCCGGGGCAGGGGGTGGGTTATCAGGTGCGTTTTGAGAACCGCACGGTGTCCTCGACCGTGCTTAAATTCATGACCGACGGTATTTTGCTTGCGGAGACATCCGGCGACCGACTGCTGCGCCAGTATGACACATTGATCATCGATGAAGTGCATGAACGCAGTCTTAACATCGACTTTCTGCTGGGGTATCTGAAACGGCTGCTGCCGCGCCGTCCTGATTTAAAGGTGGCGCTTTCGTCGGCGACGCTTGACACCGAAGCGTTTTCAAAGTTCTTTGGCGATGCTCCGGTGGTCGCCATCGAAGGGCGCACCTATCCGGTTGAAGATATGTTTATGCCGCCCGACGACCCCGACGCCGAATTGACCGACGAAGTGGCGCGCGCGGTCGATTTCGTGACCGGTCTTGATCCGCGCGGCGACGCCCTGATCTTTTTACCGGGCGAACGGGAAATACGCGACGCCACTGACCGGCTTAATGGCAGAAATTACCGGAACACCGAAGTTTTACCGTTGTTTGGGCGTCTTTCCGGGGCGGATCAGCAAAAAGTCTTTTCTCCGGGGCGGGCGCGGCGTCTTGTGCTGGCCACCAATGTGGCCGAAACCAGTGTAACCATACCGCGCATACATTTTGTGATAGATTCCGGGCTGGCCCGGGTAAAGCGGTACAATCCGCGCACCCGCATAGAGGAGTTGCAGATCGAATTCATCAGTCAGGCCAGTGCGCGTCAGCGGCGCGGACGCTGCGGACGGGTGGCCGACGGTGTTTGCGTGAAGTTATACAGCGAAGACGACCTCGCCCGCTCCGCGCCTTACACCGACCCGGAGATACGCCGCTCCAATCTGGCCGGGGTGATATTGCAGATGGCGGCCTTGAATCTGCCGCCAGTAAATGAATTTCCGTTTCTCAATCCGCCGCCGTCCGCCGCCGTCCGCGAGGGGGTCAAGACGCTGGAAGAACTCTGCGCCATCACGCCAGCCGGGAGATTGACGCCGGAGGGCCGTAAATTGGCGACGCTGCCGATCGACCCTCACATTGGCAAAATGCTGCTTGAAGCAGCGCGGCTTCGGGTGTTGCCGGAAACGATGGTCACGGCGGCATATTTGTCGATACAGGACCCGGCCGAGCGGCCATTGGAGAAACAAGCGCGAGCCGATGAAGCGCATCGCCGGTTTCGCCACGAAAAATCCGATTTTCTGTCGATCGTCAATCTGTGGAACGCGCTTGCCGGGCAATGCACGAGCAATCGTTTGCTGCGTGAATTTTGTCGCAACAACTTCTACAACTTCAACCGGATCAGGGAGTGGCGCAATCTGGCCGGTGATTTGGCCGAGTCAATGCGCGACTGCGGCGTGAGCCGTCAGGAGACGCCGGGTAAAATCGATGAAGTGGCGTATCAGCAATTTCATTGCGCCATTCTTGCCGGCATACCGCGCAATATAGCCAAGTTTTTGCCGGAGGATAAATTGTATCTGGGGCCGGGCGGACGCAAGGCGTCGATATTTCCCGGCTCCGGGCTGTTCAAAAAGAAACCGACGCCGCAGTGGATAATGAGTTTTGCCCTGGTCGAAACGCGCTGTCTTTACTCGCGCACCAATGCGGAAATCGAGCCGGAATATCTTGAAATGGCAGCACCGCATCTTTGCGCTCATGTTTGCGATCAGGCGCATTGGGATGAAAACAGCGGATTTGTCTATGCCCGCGAACGTCTTACTTTTGGCGGATTGTTGATCCATGCCGGCCGCCGGGTGCTTTATGCCAAGCGAAATCCGGCGGAGGCGCGTTCAATATTCATCCGCGAGGGGCTGGCGACGGGTTTGGTGAAAGTGCCCGGCAGTTGGGTCGACCGGCATAATCAAACGCTGGCGGAGCTGGAAAGCCTCGAAGAAAAACTGCGCCGTCCCGGCACGGTGATCGACCGGGAAGCGATCGTCGATTATTATATGGAGTTATTGCCCGAGCCGGTAGACTCGACAACGGCGTTAAAAGAACTTTGCCGCCGCGACAAACAGGATTATTCGATTTCGGCCGCCGATGCGTCGCAGGAGCAGTACGGCACGGTGGATCCGGCCGATTATCCTGATGTTTTGGAGAGCGGCGGGTTGCCGCTGGAGCTTGAATACCGGTTTGATCCGGGCGAAGACGACGACGGTATCACTATGCGGGTGCCGGCCGAGCAGTTGAATCTGGTGCCGGAGTGGGCCGCTGATTATCTGGTGCCGGGTTATCTGGCCGAAAAGGTCGAAAAGTTGTTGCGCGCCTTGCCCAAGAGTTTGCGGCAGGCGGTGAATCCGATAGGCAAGACGGCGGCCGAATTTGCGGAGCGTGTCGAAGCAAGACAGCTTTTTTCGGAGCGTCCCATCGTGCAGACGCTGGCGGAATTTGTCTCGGATGAGACCGGAGAGAACGTTGCGCCGTCGGTTTTCGACGATGTGGAACTGCCGGAATATCTGATTATGAAGATTGCGGTAATCGCCGCCAATGGCAAGATTCGAGAGATATTGCGCGAAATACCGTCGCACGGGGCGACCGGGTCGCGGTTGAGCCGCGCTTTGCCGGCCGCGTCGGGATTTGCCGCCGCCGGGTGTACGGTCTGGCCGGGGGTGAAGCCGCTGCCGGAAACGGTGGAGCTGCCGGATTCCGGCGGCCGTCGAGCCTTTGTCGCGTTGTGCGATGAGGGGGAAGCGGTGGGCGAGGCGTTGTACTTGTCGGAGGCGGAGGCGCATTACCGTCATCGGCGGGGAGTGCTTCGGTTGTTTCGGTTGGAATACGGCGATCAGATGAAGTTCATCCGGCGGTCGATCCGTTTTCCGCGAGAAGTTGAATTGACGCTGTTTATGCGTTACCGCGAATTTGCCGACGACATCGTGGATGCGGCGGCGTTGTCGGCGTTGGGCGAAGAATTGTGGGATATACGCGACGCCGGAGAGTTTTCCCGTCGTGCGGAGCAGGCAAGAAGCGAGCTTGGCGTGGTCGCTTCCGCGCTTGAAAAAAAGACGGTGGCGTTGGCCGAGTCGGTTTCGGCGATAGACGCTCTGCTGCGACGGGTAAAGAACAGCGAGGGCGGGGCGGATGCAAAATCGGAACGGGAATTGCTGTGTCGTCCCGGTTTTTTGCGTGGGGCGTATGTTTTCTCCGATTACAGTCGTTATTTGCGTGGGTTGAAGTTGCGTCTGGAGCGGATGATTTCCGATCCTTCGCGGGATGTCAGCAAATTGGAAACGATTTCCGATTATGTGGAGCGTTTTCGCATTGCGGCGGAGACGGTGGAGGATCTGGCGTCGCACCCGGAATTGGAGGAATTTTTTGCGTTGCTGGAGGAGGCGCGGCTGGCGGTTTTTGCGCCGGAAGTGACGACCACGGTACGCAACCCGGTGAAACTTTTGGCGACGGAATGGGAAAAGCTGCGCATTTGAGCCGGAGTTGAACGAACAAATTTAAAAAAAATTGCCAAGCCGGTTTGAAAAATTGTCAGTATGAACTATATTATTTGAGTTGCCAATGTAGCTCAGTCGGTAGAGCAGCTCACTCGTAATGAGCAGGTCATCGGTTCGATTCCGATCATTGGCTCCATTTTTTTTGCCTTTTTTCCAGCCTTTGTGCCTGTATGTTTAATAAAAGAGAGCGGCGTGATTGCCGCTCCCGTCGATGCCAACCCGCGTTACCAGTGGCGCGGTCCGTAATCGTACCGGTACGGTGCGCTGCCATGCCAACCTTGTCGCGGTCGCGGTTGCACATATACCGGTCGCGGCGCAGTCACGATCACCGGGGCAGGGGCGACATACACCGGCTCCGGCATCACCACTACCGGCGGCGGTGGCGCAACCACCGGTGCCGGCGCGACATAAACCGGTGCCGGTGCCGGTGCCACTACCACCGTCCGCCGCGGAGTCAGCACATCCCCGACGATCCTTACAATACCCGCCGCCAGATCAAGTCCACTGTCATGATGATGCTCCCCACCGCCATGCGGCCCCGGCCCCGCCATTACCGGAGTCGACAACACCAATGTCCCCACCGCAATACCAGCCAAAAGCTTCCACGTCACTTTCATAATTATATCCTTTCTCTTTTTTATTTCCGGTCGCTTTAATGCAACCAGCAATATAACGGATATAATTAATATATTATTATCCTTATTTTATGGAAATCATGATTTTTTATTATTACACAAAAAAACCGGAACCCTTGTTCGGAGTTCCGGTTGATTTTCAGCCTTGAGAAGTTACCCCAAACGGGCTTCCAACTCTTCAAGCTGCTTGCTAAGCTCGGACGGAAGGTGTCCGGCGAACTTCTTGTAATGTTCCTTGATCATCTCAAGTTCTTTCTTCCAGCCCTCGGTGTTGACCGTGAGCAGCTCGGCCAGATCGGCTTCGCTGACTTCGCCTTCCAGACCCTTGAGATCGATCGCCTCGGCCGTCGGCAGATTGCCGATCGCCGTGGCACGCGCTTCGCCTTTGCCGTTGCAACGGTCAAACACCCAGGCCAGTACCCGGCTGTTTTCGCCAAATCCCGGCCACATGAACTTGCCGTCGGCGTTTTTGCGGAACCAGTTCACGCAGAATATGCGCGGCAGGTTGCCCTGCTTGGCTCCGGTCTTGCCGATCTCAAGCCAGTGCTTGAAGTAATCGCCCATGTTGTAACCGCAGAAAGGCAGCATCGCGAACGGGTCGCGACGCACCGTGCCGGCAGTCACGTCCAGCGCGGCGGCAGTCACTTCGGAGCCGACCGTCGAACCGATGAATACACCGTGTTCCCAGCTCTTGGCTTCGTAGACCAGCGGCAGCGTCGAGGGACGGCGTCCGCCGAACAGGAATGCCGAAATCGGCACACCGGCCGGATCCTGCCACTCGGCGGCAATCGCCGGACAGTTGTAGGCGCGGGCCGTGAAACGGGCATTGGGGTGAGCCGCCTTGACCGGCTTGCCGTCGGCGTCAACCTGACCGGGCTTCCAATCCTTGCCCTTCCAGTCGATCAGGTGGGCCGGCGCATCGGTGCCGATGCCTTCCCACCACACATCTCCGTCATCGGTAAGCGCGACGTTGGTGAAAATCGTGTCTTTGGCGCACGAAAGCATGGCGTTCTTGTTGGACTTCATGCTGGTGCCGGGGGCAACGCCGAAGAAACCGGCTTCCGGGTTGATCGCCCGCAGGTTGCCTTCCTTGTCAAACTTCATCCACGCAATATCGTCGCCGACCGTCTCGACCGTCCAGCCGAGCAGGGTCGGGATCAACATCGCGAGGTTGGTCTTGCCGCAGGCCGACGGAAACGCGCCGGTGACGTACTTGACTTCACCCTTGGGATTGGTCAGCTTGAGAATGAGCATGTGCTCGGCCATCCAGCCCTCGTCACGAGCCTGGACACTGGCGATACGCAACGCAAGGCACTTCTTGCCAAGCAGGGCGTTGCCGCCGTAACCGGAGCCAAACGACCAGATTTCACGGGTTTCCGGGAAATGCGCAATGTATTTCTTGTCCAGCGGAGCGCACGGCCAGATGCCGTTGTCGCTTTCGCCCGGGGCAAGCGGCTTGCCGACCGAGTGGACGCAGGGTACGAACTCGCCGTCTTTGAGCACGTCAAGCACCTTGTTGCCGACGCGGGTCATAACGTGCATGTTGATGACCACATAGGCCGAGTCGGTAAGCTCGATACCGATCTTGGCGATGTGCGAACCCACCGGACCCATCGAGAACGGGATCACATACATCGTGCGACCCTTCATGCAGCCGTCATAGAGGCCGAGCATGGTCTTTTTGAGTTCAACCGGGTCAACCCAGTTGTTGGTCGGGCCGGCGTCTTCCTTGGTCTTGGCCGCGATGAACGTGCGAGCCTCGACACGCGCCACGTCGGACGGGTCGGAGCGAAACAGCAGGCAGTTGGGCCGCTTGGCCGGGTTGAGCCTGATGCCCAGACCGCTCTTGACCAGCTCGTCGCAGAGCTGATTGTATTCTTCCTGGGAGCCGTTGCACCAGTACAGCGCATCGGGTTTGCAGATCGCCGCCCAGTCGTTGACCCATTTTACGAGTTTGGGACTGTTGGCCGGAGCCTGATTGAGTTGTTTCATACGTTCATCCTTCGTTATGAAAGTATTGTTGTGGGCATACGCCTAAATTAGCTAAGAATATACACCGGCCAGGCACTTTTTTCAAGCAGAAAATTTGACTATGCGAAATTATTTGCCGGATAATTTATCCTCACGCTTGAATTATTGGTGCAACACGGTTAAATTTAGTACATATCTTTTGTTTATGTGTTTGTTTCTTTCGGGAGGAAAGGCATGGCCAATCGCATCATCGTGACCGGAGGGGCCGGCTTTATCGGTTCGGCGGTGGTTCGCCTCATCATCGGCAACACCGGCGACGAAGTGTGTGTCGTTGACAAACTTACCTATGCCGGAAATCTGGAGTCGCTCGCCCCGGTGGAGAGCAATCCGCGCTATCGCTTCTCTAAAACCGATATCCTTGACCGGCCGGCTCTCGACCGGGTGTTTGCCGAATTCAAACCAACCCATGTGATGCATCTTGCCGCCGAGTCGCACGTCGACCGCTCGATCGACGGCCCCGGCGAATTTATTATGACCAATATCGTCGGCACATACACCATGCTCGAAGCCGCCCGCAAATACTGGAGCGGCCTTGACGAAGCGGCTCGCAAGGCGTTTCGTTTTCACCACATTTCAACCGACGAAGTCTATGGCGATCTCGGCGGGCCGGAGGATTTCTTCCGGGAGACCACCCCCTATGCTCCGAGTTCGCCGTATTCGGCCAGCAAGGCTTCGAGCGACCATCTGGTGCGCTCGTGGCGACGCACGTTTGGCCTGCCGACCGTGATTACCAACTGCTCCAATAATTATGGACCGTATCACTTCCCCGAAAAACTTATCCCTCTGATGATACTCAATGCGCTTGACGGCCGTGCGCTTCCGGTTTACGGTCTGGGCGAGCAAATCCGCGACTGGCTGTATGTCGACGACCACGCCCGTGCGCTGTATCTGGTGGCGACCCGCGGCACCCCCGGCGAAACATACAATATCGGCGGACACAACGAGAAAAAGAATATCGACGTGGTGCGCACGGTCTGCCGCCTGCTCGACGAATTGAAACCGCGCTCCGACGGCCGGAGTTACGCCGATCAGATCACCTTTGTCACCGACCGCCCCGGTCACGATCTGCGTTATGCCATCGACGCCGCCAAAATCGGGCGCGAGCTGGGCTGGAAGCCGCAGGAAACCTTTGATTCGGGTATACGCAAAACGGTGGAGTGGTATCTGGCCAACCGCGACGGCTGGTGCAAAAACGTGCAGGATGGTTCGTATCAACGTGAACGTCTCGGCGTCGTCGGAGGTGTAAAATGACCAAAGGTATTGTTTTGGCCGGAGGAGCCGGTTCCCGACTTCACCCGATTACGCTCGGCACCTCAAAGCAACTGCTCGCGGTTTACGATAAACCTATGATCTATTACCCGCTGTCGGTGCTTATGCTGGCCGGGATACGCGACATTTTGGTAATAACCACCCCGCAGGAGCAATCGGCGTTTATCCGGCTGCTGGGTGACGGCAGCCGATTCGGGGTCAACCTCTCTTATGCGGTTCAGCCGACGCCGGGCGGGCTGGCTCAGGCTTTTATCATAGGTGAGAAATTCATCGGCCGTGATTCGGCGGCGTTGGTACTCGGCGACAACATTTTTTACGGAGCAAATCTACGCAACACGCTTCAAAAGGCGGTTCGGCAGACTTCCGGCGCGACGGTGTTCGGCTATTATGTCTGCGACCCGGAGCGTTTCGGGGTCGTCGAGTTTGACGATGCCGGGCATGCGGTATCCATTGAGGAAAAACCGGCTCACCCCAAGTCGAATTATGCGGTGACCGGACTCTATTTTTATGACAACGATGTGGTTGAGATCGCCAAATCCATTAAGCCGTCGGCGCGAGGCGAGCTGGAGATAACTTCGGTCAACAACGAATATCTCAAACGCGGAGATCTCCGGGTGGAGTTGTTCGGGCGCGGCCATGCGTGGCTTGATACCGGTACTTACGAAAGCATGCTCGACGCCGCAAACTTCATTCGCGCCATCGAGTCGCGGCAGGGGCTTCAGGTCGCCTGTTTGGAGGAGATCGCCTTTGAAAACAAATGGATGACCCGCGACGAAATCCGTGCTGCCATATCCGATTTGATGAAAACCGCTTATGGCCGTTACTTGGCTCATATGATCGGAGAAAAATAGACAAATGAAAGTTTTGCTTACCGGCGGACGCGGTATGTTGGGGCGCACATTGACGCGGGAATGGCGTGATTTTGAAGTCATCCCTACCGACTTGCCCGAGGCGGACATCACCGATCCGGCCGGTTTTGACGCGGTAATAAAAAAGCACCGCCCGGACGCGGTGGTGCACTGTGCCGCCATGACGGCGGTGGATAAATGTGAAACATCCGCAGAGATCGCCTACCGGCTCAACGCATTCGGCACGGCCAATGTGGCGGCGGCCTGCCACCGCAACGGAGTGCGGCTGGTGGCGATCTCGACCGATTATGTTTTTGACGGGTTCTCGGATCTGGCCTATAACGAATTTGATCGCGCCGACGGCGGCGCGACGGTTTACGGCAAAAGTAAATTTGCCGGCGAGGAGGCGGTGCGCCGTCATGCTCCCAATCACGTCATTGCCCGGATTTCGTGGCTTTACGGGGCAGGGGGGCCGAGTTTTGTGCATACGATGCGAAAGCTGGCCGACGGTTCACGCCCGGAGTTGAAGGTGATTGCCGATCAGGTCGGCAACCCGACCTGTGCGCTTGCGGTGGCTCACGAACTTCACGAAATATTGTTGCGTCCGCAGTTGGTCGGCACTTTTCACATGACCTGCGAGGGAGAAGCCAGCTGGTATGAGTTCGCCTGCGAAATTTTTGCACAAATGGAAATAAAGCAAAAAGTCACTCCCTGCCGCACCGACGAATACCCGCTGCCCGCTCCGCGACCGGCCAATTCACGGCTGGACAAAATGATGCTGCGGCTGGCCGGGCTGCCGCCGATGCCGCACTGGAAAGACGCTCTGCGCGAATTTATCGCGTTGGAATGGCCACATAATTGACAACATTAAAATATGAAAAGGTAAGACCATGGGATTCAAGGAAAACGCGGCGGCCGTCGTTGAAAAGTTAAGTCAGATCAAGATCGTGCCGGTGCTGGTGCTTAATGACGAAACGTCGGGGCTGAAAATGTGCGAAGTGCTTATGGATTGCGGGCTGCCCGCCGCCGAGGTGACGTTTCGCACCACCGCCGCCGAGGGGATCATCAAAGCCGCCGCCGTGCGTTTCCCGGAGCTTTATCTAGGAGCCGGTACGATATTGAATGTCAAGGATTTGCATCGGGCGTTCGACGCCGGGGCGAAGTTCGCGGTCGCGCCCGGATTCAATCCGACCGTGGTGCGTGAGGCGGTAAGCTGTGATTTGGCGTTTGCCCCCGGAGTCTGCACGCCCTCCGAGGCGGAGCAGGCCTACGAATTGGGATGCTCATTTCTGAAGTTCTTCCCGGCTGAAGCGGCCGGCGGCGTGGCGATGCTTAAATCGCTCATAGCGCCTTATAAACATCTGGGGTTGCGCTTTATGCCGACCGGCGGAGTGTCAACTAAAAACGTGGCGGATTATCTTGCGCTCAAAGAAGTTGCCGCTGTCGGCGGCACCTGGCTGGGCAAAGCCGACGATGTGGCTGCCGGTAATTGGGAGCATATACGCGAGGCGGTAACCGCGGCGATCGAACTTCGAAACCAATTTTGAGGTAAAAAATGCTGACGCCAGCTGTGCCGGTTGCTGATTTCTATCTTTGTGCCCGATCCGATGCGCCCGACGGCGGAATTTACCGTCTGGCTTTTGACGGCGAAAAGGTGATCGAAAAGGGTTTCGTGCATCTTGGATCGTCGAATTTTCTCTGTTTTTCGCCCGACCGCAAGCGGCTTTACGCCACGAGTAACGGGAAGAACGGCGGCGGCGTGGCCGCTTACCGGGTCAAGGCCAATGGCGATCTTGAGTTCATAAATTCGTTGGAATCCGGCGGGGTTGCCGCCTGTCACATGGTTTGCGACCCGGCCGGAGAATTTCTCTACTGCGTAAATTATTCGAGCGGCAATTTGACCGAATTCAAACTTGCGGCGGACGGTTCATTGGCGTCACGCACCCAAATCATTCAGCACGAGGGGCACGGCCCCCGCGCCGACCGGCAGGAAAAAGCGCATACCCATTGTACGGTGATTACGCCGGATGCAAAATATCTGTGCGTGATCGATCTCGGCGTCGATACCATTTTTATGTACCCGATCACTCCCGGCCGGGGAATAACCGGCGAACCCAAACGCAACCATGTGACTCCCGGCGACGGGCCGCGTCACATCATCTTTGACCGATCCGGCAATTTCGCCTACGTTGTAAACGAGCTGGGCAACAGCGTAAGCTCGTTTCGTTACGCCGACGGTGAATTGACCAAACTTGATACGGTAAGTACTCTGCCGGACGGTTGCTCGGTCAAGACCAAGGCTTCCGCCATCCGTATCGACGAAAACGAGCGTTTTGTCTATGCCTCCAATCGCGGATACGACAGCATCGCCTGTTATCGGGTGGTTGAGCCGGGAAAATTGGTGCTTTTTGATATTGTGCCGTCCGGCGGCTCCGAACCGCGTGACATTGCGTTTCTGCCCGGCTGGAAATATTTGGCGGCGGCCAACGAAATGTCCGACACCGTCGCGTTTTTCAGCTTCGACCCGGTTTCCGGGCGCTTGACCCGGGTTGCCGGGGCTGATACAAAACGTTATCCGGGGCTGTTGTATATTCTGTGGTGATTATTTCTTAAAACATTTGTATTTCTTTTTAGGCGATGTAAATTAACTTAACAGTTTATTCGAAGAAAAACAGCATAAACATGCGATTTAATTTTTTATCAATTACGTTGTTGTTGTGCGGCTGGGTTGCCGGAGTTGCCGTACATGGCGAGGATTTGCGCGTTACCGACAAGCCGCGTCCATCAAGCATGCTGGTGGTTTCGTCATATCATTTTTCTCATGACGCCAGCATGGAGATGATCCGCCGGGTGCGGTACCGTTTGGTCATGAAAACGTCAGGCTGCGTGATCGATTATATCGAATTGAATGCGGTTCGCAATTCACTTGAGGCGCTGGAAAGCAAGTTTCGTCCGTTCGGCATGGCGTTATCCTCGGGTAAATATGATGTTGTGCTCGTCTTGCACGACGATGCGATCAATATGCTCATCCGTCACGCCGACAAACTCCCGGAGAATCTGCCGGTTGTGGCCTATTCGGACGGCGGTTCGGCTTTTGCCAGGCTGCATGACAAACATCGCAACTCCACCGGCGTAATCGGCAAAAGCGGAACTTTTGGCGCATTGGAACTCGGGTTGAAACTTATGCCGTCAACCCGTAATCTGCTGGTTGTCACCGATCCGGCCGGAACCGGCCCCGAAGATCTGGCTGCGCTCAAGGAAAATGTCGGCAAGAGATGGCCGCGGCTTACCGCCCGCTTTATTGACGGAGGGACACTCTCCGCCGGTCGTCTTTTTGATCTGGCGGCGACGATGCCGCCGGATTCTTTGATCGTTTTTGCCATGTATCGCGATTACATGCGCGACGGATATCCGTCGATAGTGACGATGGCAAGAGAGTTCTGCAGCCGGGCATCGGCGCCGACGCTGGTGACTTCCGGCGCACTGGCCAGCGTAGGCGCAGTCGGGGCCGTGATCCCCCAAGCCTCGGCCACCGGCGAATTTCTGGCCGATCAGGTCAGTACGGCGTTAAAACACGGCGATGCGAGCGCGATACCGTTGCGCGCCGAAATAAAACATGAGGTGGTCAATGTCACCGCCGCCAACCGTTTCGGTATTGATATTAATCGTATTCCCAAAACGGCCGATCGACTCAATTACAGCCCGTCATGGCTGGAAAAGAACAAACGTGCATTTGTGATATGGTGCGCGATGGTGTTTTTTACACTGCTGATCGCCGGGGTTGCGGTCTGGCGTGTATGCCGCTGCCGTAGATTGATAAAACGCGAGCGGGAACTATGGTCCACCCTCCCGGTTGATGTGTTGGTGTTGGATGGCGAGGGGCGTATTTTGCGCGGCTGCCGGGGCGAAAAAGGCAACGCGGTCGATCTTTATATGGCCGCCGACAAACTTGGCGCAGTAATATCCGAAACGGCTTTAACCGGGCAGCCGCATGAATTTGAACATGTTGACGGTACGTTGAGTCGGCACTTTTATGTCACGCCCTTGCCGGTGCGCCTTTTTGGTGAACGCTCTATGATGTTGACGGTTTCTTCACGCGGCGTGACCGCCACTGGAGATGAGAAGGAGAAAGCCGGGTTGCTGAGCGCGGTTTTTGACTCGCTTGCGGTGGGGATTTGCGTAAAGGATTCCGGCAATGATTTGCATTGCGTGCTGGCCAACCAGACATATTCCGGTCTGGTCGGCGACGGCAGAGCCGCAGATGCCATGCTTGACCCGGAGGCGATCCGCACGATGGATTTACAGGCGTTGGCGGCGAAGCGGGCGGTGAAGTCGATCACGGAGGTATCCGACGTTGACGACAGGCGGCATTTCTTTGAAATCGTCAAAAAGCCGATCAGTTCGGACGACACCGACAATCTGGTATTGACCGTCATACGCGATGTCACCGATGATCAGTCGCTGGAAGCTCGTCAACGCAAGCTGATCGAAGACCTTAATTCACGGCTGGAAAGTCGGCGCATAATCAATTACTGTCTGCGCCGTTTGGTTGACTCAGATGACGCAAGTCGGGCGATCATCGATATTTTGGGTGTCGTCGGCATGAATTTTGAAGCGGACGCCTGTCAGGTTTTTGTCTGTTGCGGAGACGGCTCGGTCGATGACCGTTTTGTCTGGCGCCGGGATAAGCCGGTTTCAGATGAAGCCGGTTTTGCCGCCGAGGATCTGGCCGGCTGCATTGCCGCGCTGCATGTCGGGACAAATGTGTGTATCTGCGACACCGAAGCGTCGTCTCCGGAAACGTCGAAGCTCGCCACCGCCTTGAAAAAGCGCGGTATCCGCTCCGCCCTTTTTGCCGGAGTATCAAACAACGGCGAGTTGACCGGGTTTGTCGGTCTGGGATTCTGCGGGTTGCACCACGTTTTCAGCGACAGTGAAATGCGTTTGTTTTCGGAAATCGTCGAATTGGGTCATGGCAAGCTGATTGCGCTTGCCGCGACTGATTGTTTAAATAAAAAGAATTGAGGATTGTAATGCGTTTGCGGCGAACCATAATCGCGCTTTTGACGGCCTTGTCATTTATGTTTGCCGTCTGTCAACTGTCATCGGCAAGCGATGACGCCCCCGAGATGCCTCCGGAGCTGCGAAGAATACTTTATATTGCAAGTTACAGCGGCAGCTACGGCTGGAGTTCATCGGTCAGATCCGGGTTTTGCTCGGCACTCCGGGATGAACTTCCGCGTGAACAGCTTTCGTTTGACGTTGTCGAGCTTGATACTTTTGAAAATGGCCTGCTCACTCCATCGAACGAACGCATTTCCTTGTTGCGCAATCAGTTGAATGACGAGCGATATGACTTGATCGTATGCGCCGACAACCCGGCCGCCGATCTCTTTCTTGACAACAAACTGCATATGCCGGCCGACACCCCGCTTGTTTTCTGCGGTTACAACGGCACGCCGGGAGATCCCCGGCTTTTGGCTTCCGGCAGCGGTACTTACGGCATTCTTATGCCCGACAACATATTTGCAAACATCCAGCTTGGTCTGCGGCTGCTGCCGATGACCAACACCGTCGTGGTCATTACCGACGGCGGAGCCGACGGCATAAGCCAAAGCCGCCGGCTGAATGACGAATTGCGGCTGCTGCGCAAAGTCAACATCGTGCAACTGCGCGGCGACCGCATGTCAACCGAGGAAATGCTTCAGACGCTGTCGGAGATGCCGCGTGACACGTTTGCCGTCTATGCCAACTGGCG
>JAQVVK010000165.1 GCA_028698975.1 Victivallaceae bacterium | reverse complement strand
TGTTCTTTCGATGCGGTAACTGCCGTCGCACCATGATTTTCCGGCCAGCCACATGCGGAAGCTCTGCCCGCCTACGGCCGGCTCCGGAAACGAAGTCTTTTCCTCTTTAGTGCTCACTTTTCAATCTGGCGCGGCGGCCGGCTCATCGCCGCCAGGAGCGGCGAACCGGAGAAGTTGCCGCAACCGGCATCGCGGAGCGTGAGTGCGAGTCCGCGTTTGGCCAGTTGCCGGTTGCCCCAAAGGTAAAAGGCCAGCCAGTTTTCCAAGTCAAAATGCGGCAGCAGTTTTTTGGCCGGTCTTTCCAGATGGGCGGCGTCAAAACACAGCCCCGGCTCCACGGCAATGACGATATCCTTGTCGGTGCGCCGCACCGCGTCGCGCAACTGGCGTTGCACCGAAGCCGCCACCGGGCAGGGGGCGGCGGACCTTTGGCCACCGGCGTCAATCCGGAAAGCGGATTCCGCGACCGGGACTTCCTGCGCATTGGCGGGCGGCGTCGCCTGAGCAAGGCTCCAGCCGAATACACTCTTAAAACGCCACGGCCTTTTTTCCTGCACCGCGTCGGCGTCGTATTTGAGCACCCGGCGGCGGAAGTTCACTCCCGAAGTCGAACCCTTTACCGCGAATTCGGCGTGACACCCGGCGATTTGACCGGCTGCGCCCAACCGCCAAAAATCCACCCCGGCGGCATATTCAAAGGCCAGACCGTCCGCCGCGTAAAGTCGCAGCAGCAGCGGCGGTTTTTCGTCGCAATAAAGCACGTTTTCCGCTTCGGCCAGCGCGAATATCTGCGGCTTGGCGTCGCCGGTATAAAGTTCAAGCCGATTCCACGGCCCCGGAAATTCAAGGTCGCCGAGTGCGAGATCGCCAACCACTCCGCGGTTCAACGCCCGCACGTCCACCGTACAGGAGCCGCCGCCGTTGAAAAGCTCGATCGACCGGGCGGTAGAGTATTCGCAGCCGAATGGCAGCCGTGTTTCGGATTCCAGCCCCACCGAGAACCCGTCAAGCAACGCATGACAGCGCAGTTTCTGCGGCAGCGACATCGCTCCGGCAAAGCCTCCGCACTCGGTTCTCGCTTGACGCATACGGACTTGGCCGGCAATCTCCAGCTCAAACGAAATTTCTCCGGCCGCATACATCACGGCCGAAAATCCATCTCCGGTCACCCGTCTTACTTCATCATCGCAAATTGGCATGGATAAATCAATCCCAGAGTTCGAACATTTCAGAAATCGGCTTGCGGTCAAGCGGCGTCGGCTCTCCCGACGCATAGCCGAGCGGCGACATCGCCAGCACGCTCCACGGCGCACTCACCCCGGCCGCCGCATTGACGGCAGGCACGTCGTAAGCGCAGACCCAGCAGGTGCCCAATCCTTCGGCGGCGGCGGCCAGCACCACATGTTCCATCATGATGCCCAGATCGATTTCGACAATGTGGTGATCGTCGCAAGCGCGTTTCCAGGAATTCTCCGCCGCGCCGAGCGCCAGCAATATTACCGGCGCCTCGCCCAGAAACTCCTGTTTGCAGACGGCGCACAGTTTTTTGCGCATTTCGGCATTGGTGACCGCGACCAGTTTCCACGGCTGGCGGTTGCAGGCCGACGGCGCGAGCCGGGCCGCTTCGACTATATTGGCAAGCGCATTGGTCGGCACGTGATCTGATTTGTAGGCGCGTATGCTGCGGCGGCGGCGTATGGTTTCATAAAAATCCATGATGCAGAACTCCTGTATTTGGATAAACATTATCTTTGTCGGTTGTCTTATGGCGTACCATTAAACTTAATGCAAAATGTTAAAAAAGCAAATTATTATGTTGCAAAATGTGCTTTTTACCGTGCAAAAGAACAAAACATGTGGTATATTTATGGATTGTCAAATCGATTCAACAGAGGGTGTTGCTTCTATGCTGGCCAAACGGATAATTCCCTGCCTTGACGTCACCGGAGGACGGGTGGTCAAGGGGGTCAATTTTGTCGATCTGATCGATGCCGGCGATCCGGTGGAAATCGCCCGAAAATATGACGAACAGGGGGCCGACGAGCTGGTTTTTCTGGACATTACCGCCAGCAGCGACGCCCGGGCCACCATGATCGATGTCGTCAGACGTACGGCCGGACAGGTCTTTATACCGCTTACCGTGGGCGGAGGCATACGCACCGCCGACGATATGCGCCATATGCTGCTGGCCGGAGCCGACAAGACGTCGGTCAACACCGCCGCCGTACTGCGGCCGGAGCTTATACGCGAGGGCGCGGAGCGGTTTGGCAGTCAATGCGTGGTGCTGGCCATCGACGCGCGCCGGGTGCCGGGGCAGTCGCGCTGGGAAGTCTTTACCCACGGCGGCCGCAAGCCGACCGGTCTTGACGCGGTGGAGTGGGCGGTGCGCGGCGTCGAGTTGGGGGCAGGGGAGATTTTGCTCACAAGCATGGACGCCGACGGCACTTGCTCGGGGTATGACTGCGAGCTGACCAGAAGTGTATCACAAGCGGTCAATGTGCCGGTGATCGCTTCCGGCGGAGCCGGCACGTTGGCGCATTTGGCCGAAGTGCTCGACCGGGGCAAAGCCGATGCGGTGCTGGCGGCCAGCATCTTTCACTTCGGCACATTTACCGTACCTCAGGCAAAAGCATATCTTGCATCGCACGGCATACCGGTGAGACCGGATTTCAAAGCATAATTATACTGGCCACAAATGACGGAAAGGAACGGGGCATGACCAAAGAAGAACTAAAAAAAGCGGCTCTCGAGTATCATTCACGCGGCGGAGTGCCGGGTAAAATCAGTGTTTGTTCGTCCAAACCGTGCGAAACCGCCGAAGATCTGGCTTTGGCTTACACACCCGGAGTGGCTCAGCCCTGCATGGAAATCCACGATAATCCCGAAACCGTCTGGCGTTACACCGCCAAGGGCAATCTGGTCGCGGTGGTGAGCGACGGCACGGCGGTGCTCGGTCTTGGCAATATCGGCGCGGAAGCCGGGTTGCCGGTGATGGAGGGCAAGTCGGTGCTGTTCAAGCGTTTTGCCGACATTGACGCGATACCGCTCTGCCTCAATCACGTTTACAACGACAAGGGGCGCACCGATGCGGCCAAACTGATTGCGGCGGTCGAGTGCATCGAGCCGACTTTCGGCGGGATCAACCTTGAAGACATCGGCGGCCCGGCCTGTTTCGAGGTCGAGCGCGAACTCAAAAAACGCATGAACATACCGGTTTTTCATGACGATCAGCACGGCACGGCGATCATTTCTCTGGCCGCGATCATCAACGCGTTGAAAATGGTCGGTAAAAAGATCGAGGAGTGCCGTTTTGTGGTCAACGGAGCCGGGGCGGCGGGGATTTCCTGCAGTCGCTTCTACATCACGGCGGGAGCGAAGCATGAAAACTTCGTCATGTGCGACAGCAAGGGCGTAATTCGCGCCGACCGGGGGGGGCTTACCCCGGAAAAGAGCGAATTTGCCACCAGCCGTGATCTGCACACGTTGGCCGACGCGATGAAAGACGCGGATATTTTCCTCGGTTTTTCGGTTCCCGGGTGCGTTACTCCGGAAATGATCGGCACGATGAACCACGACCCGATCATCTTTGCCATGGCCAACCCGGTGCCGGAGATTTTCCCGGACGTCGCCCGTAATGCCGGTGCGGCGGTGGTCGGCACCGGCCGCAGTGACTTCCCGAACCAGATCAACAACGTGCTGGGATTCCCCGGGATTTTCCGCGGTGCGCTCGACGTATGCGCCACCGACATCAACGAGGCGATGAAACTTGCCGCCGCGAGGTCGCTGGCCGAGCTGGCTTCCGAAACGGTGCCGGAGGATGTCAAGGTCAAATTGGCCGAAGCATATCCGGCCGACTTCAAGAGCGGCATGTTTGAGCCCAAGTGCCCGCTGTCGCGTGATTATGTGATACCCAAACCCTTTGACGTGCGGGTGGTGCCGAGGGTGGCCCGCAAAGTGGCGGAGGCCGCCATGGCTACCGGTGTGGCGCGCCGCCGCATCGACGACCTTGACGCCTATGAGCAGTCGGTGCGTGACCGGGTGGCTCGCAACCGGTGAAGTGGTAGACAATCAATATACGCGGAGTGAAAACTCCGCGTTTTTTTTGTTTCACCGACGGTCGGCGGCAAGCTGCCGAAAGAGTTCCGACGGATAGGTTTCGCCGTCCGGCTCCGCCTTGCCTTTGCCTTTAAGATAGACCCCGTAAGTCAGGCTGTCTCCGGCACAAACCACCCGTGTATGCGGCAGTTTCATTTCAAAAATGCCCGAAGCCACGGTTTGAGCCACCGCCTTGCAGCCATCGGAGGTCAGGTGCATGCCGTCGCGCATTCCGGAGTTGGATTGATTTCGGATATAGGAGTCAACCGTTTCCGCAACCGGCCGCCGGCTTACTGTCGCCGCCACATCGATCAACGCGGTTTGCTGGGCGGCAAGCAGCCGGTTGCCGATAGCCAGC
>JAQVVK010000164.1:2284-4459 GCA_028698975.1 Victivallaceae bacterium | reverse complement strand
TGTGTTATTCAAAAACCTGCAATTTCAGTATTCAATTTTGTGCGACTTACACCCTCTGTTGAGCGTCTTTGGCGTCAACGGCAAACTCGTGTACTTGAGTACACGTCGCTTTTGTTTCCTAAAAGCCCTCTCAAAATAGGGTTTTGCATAATCGACTAAATAATCCGGTTTGTCAAATCAACAGCATGCAGTCGCCATAGCTGTAAAAATGCATCCGCGCCTCAATCGCTTTTTGATAGGCGCGGAGCACTTTTTCCCGGTCGCAAAAACAGCTTACCAGCATCAGAAGCGTGCTTTTAGGCAAATGAAAATTGGTCAACAGCATATCGACTGCGCGAATCCGGCGCGGCGGATATAAAAAGATTTCCGTACGGCCGTGGTTTGAGACCACCGTGCCGTCTTCGCGGGCACAGCTCTCCAGCACCCGCACCGTGGTGGTGCCGACCGCCAGCACCCGCTTATGGGCTCCGTGAGTACGGTTGACCAGCATGGCGGTTTCCTCCGACAGCCAATAGACTTCGGAGTGCATCTTGTGCTCCTCGGCATTGGCCACACTAACCGGCTTGAACGTACCCGGCCCCACATGCAAAGTCACCGCCGCCTCGTTGACGCCCGCTGCGCGGAGGTCGTTCAATATCTCCGGCGTAAAATGCAGCCCGGCGGTCGGCGCGGCGACCGCGCCCTCGTTGCGGGCATACACCGTCTGATAGCGTTCCGAATCAAACGACACATCCTTGCGGGTTATATAGGGGGGCAGCGGAATATGGCCGTAACGCCGCTGCAGCCCGGCCGAGTCATCGGTATTGAATTCAATTAGAAAAGTACCGTCGTCGTTGCGCCCCAGCACCGTAAATTCGTCGCCGGACACGTTGAGTGAGCCGTCATCAAGCAAAAGCGAAGCGGAAATACCCGGCAATGCGCGTTTGCCCGGTTTCAGCATGGCCACCCAGCGGCGTTCGGAGCCGGGGACTTTTTCGACCAGCAGTATTTCAAACTTCGCGCCGTCGATGCGGCCGCCTTTGCGGGCAAACATCCGCCCGCGCAACACCCTGGTGTCGTTGAAGATGAGGGCGTCGCCCGGAGTAAGGTAATTTCTGATGTCGCCAAACGGGTGGATTTCGCACTCCCCGGTGACGCGGTCAAGCACCATCATGCGGGAGCCGTCGCGCTTCCCGGCGGGAAACTGGGCCACCAGCTCCGGCGGCAACTCATAATCAAACAAGGCGGTACTCAACATAATGCAAACCACTCCGGCCGGGCTTCAATTTAACGCCCGCAGTCAATTTTATGTATAAAAAACGCCCCCCGTCGGAAATCCGACGGAGGTCAATGACATACGCTTTCGCTTGCCATAACATTTTGAATACCTGCCGGATCGTCTCCGGCAGGCTTCCTGCGAAATACACTACCGCTTACTTGTCGTAGGCGTGACCGGCGGAGCCGAGCACATCGACGTTCTTGCGCTTGTAGAGATCCTTGAGCATATCGCGGGCCGGGCCGAGATAAAGCCGCGGATCGAACACTTCCGGCTGATCGTGCATGACCTTGCGGATCGCCGCAGTCATGGCCAGACGGCCGTCGGAGTCGATGTTGATCTTGCAGACCGCCGACTTGGCCGCGGCGCGAAGCTGATCCTCGCCGATACCGATGGCGTCTTTAAGGTGGCCGCCGTTTTCGTTGATGATCTTGACCAGATCCTGCGGCACGCTCGAAGAACCGTGAAGCACGATCGGGAAACCGGGGATGCGCTTTTCAATCTCGGAGAGAATGTCAAGACGGATCTTCGGATTCTCGCCCGGCTTGAACTTGTAAGCACCGTGGCTGGTGCCGATGGCGATGGCCAGAGAATCCACGCCGGTTCCCTTGACGAACGCTTCGACTTCTTCCGGACGGGTGTAGGTGTGGGTGGCGGACTTGACATCGTCTTCAATACCGGCCAGCACGCCAAGCTCGCCCTCGACGGTGACGTCAAACTGATGCGCGAACTCGACCACCTTGCGGGTGGCGGCGATGTTTTCTTCAAAAGTCAGCTTGGAGCCGTCGATCATGACCGAGCTGAAGCCGTATTCGATGCAACTCTTGCAGGTCTCAAAATCCGGGCCGTGATCGAGGTGAAGCACGATCGGAATACCTTTGCCGCCGGAAATCTCCTTGGCATATTCGACCGCACCCTGC
>JAQVVK010000164.1:0-2274 GCA_028698975.1 Victivallaceae bacterium | reverse complement strand
GCGCCATGTAACGCAGCAGCGTCTGGTTGGCATACTTGCGCGCGCCCTTGGAAACCTGAAGAATCACCGGAGACTCGGTTTCGACGCAAGCCTGAATGATCGCCTGCATCTGTTCCATGTTGTTGAAGTTGTAGGCCGGGATGGCGTAGCCACCCTTGACCGCCTTGGCGAACAGATCACGGGAGTTCACCAGACCGAGGTTTTTAAAACTGGTTGCCATATTCAAGTTTCCTTCCATTGGTTGAACTTGGGAACATCATATCTTTAAATGTAATACATGCACGTTGATTTTTCAAGTCATTTTTTCAGTTTAATCGAGGATTACGCACCAACAGCACCGCCGGATATTGATGATCTTCGACGGCTTGCGCACCCACCCGCCAGACGCCGGGCGCGTCGCCGCGCATGCGGCGCGCCACTTCTGGCGAAGTAACCACATAATCGCCGACCTCGGCGTAGTTGCGGACAAGTTTGCGATCCACAAAGAAAATGAACTCCGTATTGTAGTCTCCGCAATAGTCAAGCCGCGCCTCGGCCGGTACAATGCGACGCACCTCGGCGGTAAATGATTTCACCGTCTTAAGCCGGTCGGTGCCGGGTTCGACGGCAGCGTGGTAGAGCATGAAAATACCGAAAATTATTACGACCAGCATCGCAAATGCGGCCTCGGCCCGCCGTTTCTCCAGCAACCGCCCGGCCACCCACAAAATCCCCATTGCGGCGACGGCAATCAACACGGTCAGCACCAAGTGGGCGTTGACAAATTCGCTTATCATTATCATCGACATGCCGTCGCGCTTTGAAAATACTTCGATCTTGTCATCGACTATAAGTTTACCGAAGAAATCAAAAAATCCACAGATGTTCAGACTCAATAAAATCCCCAGCACCACGCCGATGCCGCCCCATACCCAGCACCAGACCCGGCCGAGTGCCGGCAGCCGGTCGATATTGCGGTCGATCACCGCCCCGACCAGACACGCCGCCGCCGGATAGATCGGCAGCAGATAATCGCCGCGCTTGAGCGATGAAAGCGAAAAAAAGACAAACGCCGTCACCAGCCACATCAGCAAAAACACCGTTTCTTCGCGCAGTTTATGACGATACAGCCGGGGAATGGCGGCAATGCCGCCGACGATGGCCACGGCGCACCACGGCGCGGTGCCGGCCAGAAATTTCGGGATATAATACCAGAGCGGCATTCTCTCTCCGTCCCGGTACGTCGATCCGATACCGGTGAAACGGCGCAGATTCTGGTTTACGATGAATTCGTCAAAGAATGCGCCGTTGGTGCGCCAGTTTTCAATCGCATACCACGGCAGCGCGACCGCGAGCATCAGCAATCCGCCAGTAAGAGGACGCAGCTTCCAAATCAGTTTCCAGTCGCGCATATATACCATCATCCCCAACACGGTTAGCGCAGGGATGATAACCGCCACCGGCCCTTTAAGCAGAAGCCCCCAGCCCAGCATGGCATAAAAGGCATAAATCCAGCCGGTGACCCTCCGTTTTTCAAAATATCCGACATATAGAAACAACATCGCCGCCGCCACCGCCGCAGTAAGCGGCATGTCGATGTGCGCCAGGCGGGCCAGCTTGTCGAAATTGGGCATGGTGGCCAACGCGATCACGGCAAACGCCCCGGCCCGCCTGCCGTAGATCCGGGAAGCCAGCACGGCCATTGCGGCCATTGCGGCCAATGCCGACAAGGCCGACGGTATCCGCACCGCCCACTCCACCGGGTTCGTGTAAGGATCGCCCGCCAGCCCCAACAGTGCCGACGAAGGCAAAGCCAGCCAGTAGTGGCCGATCGGCTTCTCATAGGGAACGCCGTCCTCGACATCCATATCCACCCAATTTCCGCTGCGGAGCATATTGCGTAAAATTATCGCGGTACGCCCCTCCTGCGCGGCATAAATACCATCGCTTCCAAGGTTGACAAAAACCGCTGCCACAGCCAGTATCACGGCCAGAAGCATCCAACGCCGTCCGGCATCCGCCGTGACGATCAATCCCGTCATTTTTTCTCCAACTCCCTATTGATGACCTCATTCAACCGCCCGCCGAGCATGGCGGAAAACCTCTCCGCTTCCGATTTGGACAAATGACTGCCATCGAAGCTGATATATTCTCCGGTCACGACCAATTCGCGCAATCCGGCCCGACGCGCCTTTGACGCCATGGCGTTATAATCGACGCCAAACCGTTTTTCCAGTCCGGCCATTTCGCGGCAAGTGGGCGGCAGATAGAAACAAACCAGTACGCCGCGCCGCT
>JAQVVK010000163.1 GCA_028698975.1 Victivallaceae bacterium | reverse complement strand
CTTCCTGATTTTCATCGGGAGCCACCGTGAACGCAATCACCCGCACCGGCTGATCGTCCTGCCCCTGATAATCCTCGATCGGATTTTCGCACACGCCAATGATAACATAGGGGCGCACGATGTCGTTCACCCGGATGTGCGGCAGGGCAAGCATGCCGCCGACGCCGGTGGTCATCATCTGTTCGCGCTTCCAGGTCAGGCGGAAAATCACGCCGCGATCCAACTTGGTCAGATCGGCCGCCCGGGTAATGAGCTGATCCATGACCTCAAGCTTGTTGGTGCCGTCGAGCGACATCACCGAATCTTTGGTCACATACTGTGTGAAATCATACTTCATTTATTCATCTCTCCGTAAGCTGCCGCAACCCGCCGTGCGGACTTTTTTCCATCCGGCGAATTCACGTTGACTTTTGTTTTTCCTTACAATATCAGCGGTTTTGCGTTTTTTCAATGCTTTATGCAAAAAAAAACAAAAAAACCCGCTTTTGAACACAATTTTTACGGCTTTACCTCAAACCGAAGCGCAGTTACCCCGCCCGACTGCACTTTGTCTATAACCTTGATCCACTCCGGCAGCGGCTTGCGCTCCAAACGCCGGATGACAAATAGCACCCCGGAAACTTTCCGCCCCGGAGCATGATCCTCCGCCACATGGCGGCCGGCATATTCCTCCGGAAAATTTTTCAACGCGTATTCAAATTCACCCTTGCGCCCAAGCACCACCCCGTCGGTACGGTGAAATGTCCAGGCCGCCGCCTGCATCGTGTTGCGGTCACACCAAAGCTCGTCACCCGGCTTCAGCGGTATAACGGCGGCGCACTCGCTCAACCTCTGCCCGGTGGCCCGCGCCTCGCCGTAAAACTCCACCGGCACAAACCAGATGCCGCCCGCCACCGTCAGCACGAGCGCGGTCAAAAACCAAGCCGCCCCGGTTTGCCAATCCCGCGCCTTATCCGCCACAAGCGCAAGCACGCCGCCGGTCAACAGTGCCACAAATCCCCACGGCGGGGCGGAAATCGGTATAACGCAACAAAAACCCAAAGCCCACATCACAAGCCATCCGGCGGAAGCCGCCAGCAAAGCCGCCCCGATAACACGGTAAACGATATGCAGCCCCTTCAACGCCGCCGCAGAATGCGCTGAACGCATCGCCTCGATAACCCAGACGGCAAAGAACACCGCCAACGGCGCAAAGCAGGGCAGTATGTAGGTGCCAAGTTTGCAGGCCGATATCGAGAAAAACCCAAAAGGCAACCACGCCCACAACAGAAGATATTTCATCAGAGGACGCCGGTATCCGCCCCGGGTCACCCCGGCCCACCCCGCCGCCAGAAACAACCCGACCGGCATAATACCGCCGATCAGCACCGGCAGATAATACCAGAATGGCTCCGGCTTGCGGTCATAGGTGCCGGAAGTCAATCGCATCCAATGCTCCTCCACCACAAAATACCGCCAGAAATCGGGATCTTCGCGCAGTATTGCCAGCGACCACGGCAGAGCGACCGCGACGGCGGCCAGAAGCGGGATCCACGGATAAAGCAGAAGTTTTTTTAATTCGCGCTGCCAGACAAGATATGCCGCCGCGATCATGCCCGGCACCACAAACGCCAGAAATCCCTTGAGCAAAAAAGCCACCCCGGCCGCCACTCCGGCCAGAATCAGAAAACCAACGGTCTCCAACCGGCTCCTGGCTTCGCAGGCAAAATAAAAGGCGACCAACACCACCGTCAACGCCGCGGTAAGCATGCTGTCAAGCACACCAAAAGTACCGATACCGTAAACTATTCCAAACAACAGATAAAACGCCGTTGCCAACCCGGGCAACAAAGGATCCTCGGTCTTGCGCCGCAGCAAAAACCACAATGCGGCGGCGGCGACCGCCGTCGCCAGCGCGGAAGGCAACCGCAAGGCGAAGCCGTTTTCACCGAAGCATTTGAACGATAACGCGGTCAACTGATAACCGAGTGCGGGCTTCTCAAAATAACGCATTCCGGCCAACCTCGGCGAAATCCAGTTGCCCGAAGAAATCATTTCACGCGGGATTTCGGCATATCTGAATTCGTCCGGCCTCAACATCGGCCTTGCCGCCAGCGGCACCAGATAAAGCACCATAAAGAGCAACAGCAATGCCGGCACCGAAAAAAAACGGGATGTGTTGTTCATATCAATCGCTCCATTCAAGTCATGGCTCGGTTTAATCAATGCGCCAAGCTCCGCCTCGGCACGGGCGGCCAACTCCGGCCGCAGAAATAAAGTCGTCGAAAGCCAGTCGCCAATAACCGCCACTCCGGTCACCACCGTAACCGATCCGGTACGCGAAGTGGGCATACCGGTAGCCGGGTCCATAATGTGACCGTAACGACGACCGCCGATCTCCACAAAACGCATATAATTTCCAGAAGTGGACACCGCTGCGTCGCGAAGTTCAAGCGCAACATCGCTCAATTCTCCGGGCGCGTCTGGCCGACGCACTCCGACCCGGTACGACTCCTGTCCGGGCGGCGGCTCCGCCAGCAGCCTGAGATTACCACCGAGATCGATCACCCCGCTGGTCACCCCCAGCTCGCCGACCACTTCCGAGGCCCGGTCAAGCGCGTACCCCTTGGCGATACCGCCAAGATCGATCGCCATGCCGGGCACCGAAAACCGCACCGAACGAGCTTTTTCATCAAGTATCAATTTATCGAATCCGACCACTCGCCTCGCCTCGGCGATCTCGGCGGCGGTCGGGATCTCGCCGCGCCGGTTCCGGCGGTAAAATCCCCAGAGATCCATCAACGGCTTGGCCGTTATGTCAAATGCTCCGCCGGAAAAAACGTAGGCGAATTTTGCCTCGGATATGATATTCCATAAGCCGGCCGAACAGACAAACGGCCGCTCCGCCGCCGTCGCGTTGAGCCGCGAAAGCTCGCTGCCAGGGTCGCGCAAATCGGCCAACCGCGTCACCTGCGCGTATGCGCTGCGCACGGCGGCTGCCGCCTGCTGCGCGGTTTCCTCCGAAACATCGTAAAAAGCCAGCTTTGCCACCGTGCCCATCACCGGGAATTCGATCGTATAAGGCACTTCATGCCGTTCTCCTGTCACAACCAGCAGGAGAGCCAGCAGCAGCACCGCGATCGAGGCCGCGGCAAAGAGCAGCGGCCTTTTCATGCTTTGACCACGGAGACCCGGCAAGCCAAACCATTGACGTCGATCCCGGTTGCCGCCGCCTCGGAAGCGGTCAATTCGACCGCCAGCGTTTCGCCGGAAACATATTCGCCAAACGCAGTCATCGCCTCGCTCCATTCGGCCGGGACCATGTACGAAATACGAATACGGTCGGCCACTTCAAAGCCCTGCTCCTTGCGGAGTGCCTGAATGCGGCTGACGAACTCACGGGCAAACCCCTCCAACTCCAACTCGCGCGTCAGCCCGGTGGCCAACGCAATGGTTACTCCGCTTTCGCTCGCCGCCACCAGACCGGCTTTTTCTTCGCGCTGAACAGCCAGATCGTCGGCGGATATTTCCGCAACCGTGCCATCGGTCAAAGTGATTTTGGCCGGCACGCCGTTGAGGATGTTTCCGATTTCGTTTCCGCTGAAAGACGCGATACGGGCCGCCGCTTCTTTCATGTTTTTGCCCAGCTTTTTACCCAGCGTCTTGAAGTTGGCCTTGCAGCTGCGCTTGACCAGTTCTTCCTCGTCGTCGCAGAACTCGACCGATTTGACGTTAAGCTCCTCGGCGATGATCGCGGCGGTGTCTTGCAACATTTTGCGGGTTTCACCGGTGGCGGCCAGCACCGCACGAGCCAGCGGCTGACGCACTTTAAGGTTGTGCGCGGTTCGCAAAAAGCGACCCAGCGACACCGCAGTCATGGTCAACGCCATCTGTTTTTCCAGATATTCGTCGCGGCAGTCATCCGGCGTCGGGTAATCGCAAAGATGCACCGACTCTGGCATGGCCGGGGTACGCAACGCCCGGTAGATCGCCTCGGTGGTGAACGGAATAAACGGCGCGGCGGTCTTGGCAAAGACCAGAAGCACATAATGCAAAGTCGCATACGCTTCCTGCTTGTCGCCATCGTCGGTCGATTTCCAGAAACGGCGGCGACTGCGGCGGATATACCAGTTGGTGAGATCGTCGATGAAACGCGCAAACCGGTTGGCCGCCTTCTGAAGATTGTAGGCATCAAGCTCGGAACGGATCTCCTCGACCATCTGCGAAGCCGAACTCAAAATCCAGCGATCCAGCACGTTGACCGGGTTGGCCGGCAACTTGACTTCGCCGACTCCGGGTTCGTAATGATCGACATTGGCGTAGGTGGTGAAAAACGAGAGCGCGTTCCACATCGGGATCATCACTCCGCGCAGCACCTCCTTGACGCCGTCCTCCGAGAATTTAAGGTCTTCGGCCCGCACCACCTGCGACCCCAGCATGAAAAGCCGAAGCGCGTCGGCACCATATTTATCGACCACCAGCATCGGGTCGGGGTAGTTGCGCAGACGC
>JAQVVK010000162.1 GCA_028698975.1 Victivallaceae bacterium | reverse complement strand
CGCGAATACGCCGGCAGTTTGATTTGCCGGACGGGGCGGCGGCGCGGCTTAAGACCGGCGGCGACGGCCGGGTCTGGCTGCAAAGTTCCGACCGGCGCACCGTGATCGGCCTCGCCCCCGACCGGGCCGAAGAACCTCCGTTGAGAGTGCGTCTGGCGAAACCGTCGGCCATCGATATTTCGGCGGACGGCAAAATCCTGGCGGCGGCGGCGGCGAATTCCGTCGAGTGGCATGACATAACCGGCCCGCTGCCCCGGCTGACCGCCTCGTTTGACACCAATATCGAGGAGCCGACTCAGGCAGCCATACTTGACGCCAAACGCCACGCGCTGCTGGCGGCGCGCTCCGGCGGCGAGCTGGTCAACCTGCGCGGCGGCGCGGCGGTGCGCCTGACCGACGAGGCCGGGAGCGGGTTCTGCCTTGACCGCAACGGCGAAATGCTTTTTGCCGCCATATTGAAACACGACAGCATCGCGGTATTTCGACTGCCGGACGGGGTGAAGCCGGAGATCACGGTAAGCCCCGGCAAGCTGAAGCCGCAGACCCGCGGCGGGATTTTCAGGTTGTTCGCTCTCACCGCGCAGCGCGGCGAACTTCTTGAGGTTGACGAGTGCGCCCGGGTGTTCCGGCTGGTCGTCAAGCCGCGCCGCTGGGAAAAAAAGATGGTTTTCGCTCCGGAACTCGCGCCCCGGAAATAGACCATGTTAAAAATTAAAGAGTAATTTGACTCGGCCACTGGAAAAAAACGCCGGAGGGTATTATTTTATAAGGATAATACATTGAACATTATCCGGGAGTCATTAATTATGGCGGAAAATATCTCTACCGGCGGCGGCGCACCGGATTTCATTCGTGAAATGGTCGCCGACGACATGAAGACCAACAAATTCGGCGGCAAGGTCATCACCCGTTTCCCGCCGGAACCCAACGGCTACATCCACATCGGCCACGCCAAGGCGATCTGTCTGGATTTCGGCGTCGCGGCCGAAAACAACGGGGTGTGCCACTTGCGTATGGACGACACCAACCCGACCAAAGAGGACACCGAGTACGTCGACTCCATCATCGGCGACGTGCGCTGGCTCGGCTTCGATGTCAAGCCGGAAAACCTCTTTTACGCCAGCGACTGCTTTGACCGCATGTACGAGTGCGCCCGGGAGCTGATCCGGCGCGGCAAGGCCTATATATGCGACCTCTCCGCCGAGGAGTGGGACGCCAAGTACAAGGGCGACCTCTCGCACCCCGGGCTGGAATCCCCCGGCCGCGCCCGCTCGGTCGAGGAAAACCTCGATCTCTTTGAACAGATGAAAGCCGGTAAATTCGACGACGGAGCCAAGGTGCTGCGCGCCCGCATTGACATGGCTTCGCCCAACATCAACATGCGCGACCCGGTGATCTACCGCATTCGCCGGGTGGAGCATTTCCGTCACGGCAACAAGTGGTGCATTTACCCGATGTACGACTTTGCCCACCCGCTGGAAGACGCGTTTGAGGGGGTCTCCCACTCGTTTTGCACACTGGAGTTTGAGATACACCGGCCGCTTTACGACTGGGTGCTTGATTCGCTCGGGTTTGCGTTTCCCGACCGCCCCCGGCAAACCGAATTTTCGCGGCTCAACCTCACCTACACGGTTATGAGCAAGCGCAAACTCCTGCAACTGGTCAAGGAGAAGTTCGTTTCCGGCTGGGACGATCCTCGCATGCCGACGGTCTGCGGCATGCGCCGCCGCGGTATTCCGGCGTCGGCCATACGCCGGCTCTGCGCGACGGTGGGCATCACCAAGTTTGACGGCGTGACCGATGTCGCGCTTTTGGAGCACTGCGTGCGCGACGAACTCAATGCCTCCTCGCCCCGCTACCTTGCGGTGCTCGATCCGCTCAAAGTGACCATAACCAACTACCCGGCCGAGGGCGTCGAGCCGCTCGACGCGGTCAACAACCCCGAGGACCCCGCCGCCGGCAGCCGCAAGCTGCAATTCGGCCGCGAGCTGTATATCGAGCGGGCCGACTTCATGCTGGAGCCGCCCAAGGGTTATTTCCGGCTGGCTCCGGGGCGTGAAGTGCGGCTGCGTTACGGTTATTTCATCCGTTGCGAGGAGGCCGTCACCGACGCCGACGGGCGGGTGATCGAGCTGAAATGCAGCTTCGACCCGGCCACCCGCGGCGGCAACGCCCCCGACGGGCGCAAGGTCAAAGGCACGATCCACTGGGTTTCGGCGGCGGACTGCGTTCCGGCCGAAGTCCGGCTTTACGACCGGCTGTTCAGCGTCGAGGAGCCGGGAGCCGACGGGGTGGATTTCCTCACCCAGCTCAACCCGGATTCGATGAAAAAGGTCGAGGGCATGCTTGAACCGGCTCTGGCCGATCTCAAGGCGGGCGACCGGGTGCAGTTTGAGCGCATCGGTTATTTTGCCGTCGATCCCGACACCAAGCCGGGGCGCATGGTCTTCAACCGCACGGTGACGCTTAAGGATTCCTGGAGTAAAAACAACGCAGCGAGGTGACGATGAACAAGCTGAGCGACTGGTATCACAACCGCTGGAATCTGACCCGTTTGCCGGGTATAAAGTTCTCACTGCCGGGGCACTTGGGAAGGGTGTTTTGGTTCAGCACGCGAAGATTTGCCGCCGATCAGCACAGCCAAAGGGCGATCGCTCTCACCTATTACACCTTGTTTGCCATCGTGCCGGTGGCGGCACTGGTCTTCGGTATCGCCAAGGGGTTCGCTTTTCAGGAGCGGCTCAAGGAAGTCCTCGCCGTACAGTTGGTCAATCATCAGGATGTGCTTGAGTGGGTGTATCAATTTGCCGACACCACGCTGCGCGAGGCGCGGGGCGGGGTTGTCGCCGGCGTCGGTGTGGTCGCTTTGATCTGGACGGTCATGTGGCTGGCGTCAAATATCGAAAAGGCATTCAACGCCATCTGGGGGCTGCCCAACCGCAAAAATATTTTCCGGCGGTTGAGCGATTACCTCTCGATACTGCTGCTTACGCCGCTGGCGTTGGCGGTCATGTCGAGCGCGGGGGTGCTGGTGCGCGGCTTCATCGAACGGATGATGATCGACCATCCGCTGCTCAACACCGCGGGGTCGCAGTGGATCGTCGGATTGAGCATAGATGTTTTCCCGGTGCTGGTGGTGTGTTTCATCTTTTCCATGATCTACTTTGTGGTGCCCAACACCCGGGTCAAGATCGGTTCGGCCCTGTTTGGCGGGGTGGTGGCCGGGGTGCTGTTTCAACTGCTTCAGGACAGTTTTCTGTTTCTGCAAAGCGAATTGTTTCGCTATAACAAAATCTACGGCGGCTTCGCGGCCTTGCCGTTGTTTCTCATTTGGATGCAGTGGTCGTGGCTGATCGCGCTTTTCGGAGCCGAGGTGTCATTTGTCAACCAGAATCTTGGCACCGGGTTGTTCACCGGTCCGCAGGAGCGCAAACTCAGTTTGCGGCTGCGGCGCGAATACGAGCTGGCCATTGCGTCGATGCTTTACCGCCGTTTTGCGGCCGGCCGCGGGCCGATGAGCGAAAAGGAGATCATCGCCGAGCTGCCGCTGCCGCCGGCGATGCTGGAAAGTCTGCTGGCGGAGATGGTGGAATCCGGGGTGTTGCTGGTGGCCGACCGTCCCGACGATGATTTCGTGTCTTTTGCACCGGGGCGTTCGCCGGAAGGCTACACCGTGTGCGACGCGATGGCGCAGCTTAATGAAAACGGACTGGATTCTCCGTTGGCCAATACGGACTTTCATGCCGGCAAGATGCGCAAACTTCTCACCGGAATGCGACGCGAAAACCTGCGCAGCGAATCCAACCAGATGCTCAAAAATCTGTAATTACAAACCATATAGGAGATAGTTCAAGCATGGCAATTCTCAATCCGTTTCACGGCCGTCTGCCGGTGCAGGAGAGGGCGGCGCAGGTTGCCGCCGTACCTTATGATGTGGTCAATTCCGAGGAAGCTGCGGCTCTGGCCGCCGGCAATCCATACTCGTTTCTGCATGTTTCGCGGCCGGAAATCGACCTTGCTCCGGGCATCGATCTGCATGACGACCAAGTTTATGCGCAGGCGCACAATGCGTTTGAACGACTTAAAAAGGAGGTGCCGCTTCTGACCGACAAGGAAGCGCATCTTTATATCTACCAGCTTCAGATGGGCGACCATGTACAGACCGGTATATTGGGCGCGGCCTCGGCCGACGAATACCGCCGCGGCATCATCAAGAAACACGAAAAGACCCGGCAGGACAAGGAGGATGACCGCACCCGTCATGTCATGGAGTTGCGTTCGCACACCGGCCCGGCGTTTTTCACTTACCGCGACAACCGCGACATCGACGGTCTGGTGGCGGCGGAAACCGCCAAGGCTCCGCTTTTCAACTTCACGGCGGCGGACGGCATTCGCCACACGCTGTGGCGTGTCGATGCGGCGGCGAGCCGGAAGCTGGCCGCGCTCTTTGCCGCCGAAATGCCGGTGTTTTACATTGCCGACGGCCACCACCGCAGCGCGGCGGCGGCCCGTAC
>JAQVVK010000021.1 GCA_028698975.1 Victivallaceae bacterium | reverse complement strand
AAAGACTTCGGGCAATTCCCCCGGGCGTTCCGGCCGGTCGGTCAAGTCGAAGGTCCCCGGCAGCGACGAATTGTCCGGCATATCGCAGGGCAGATGATCGAGGCGAACCGGACGCAGTTTTTCGGTATTGAGCAACAGCCACGCGCTGGACGCGCGAGCCACTTCCTGCCCCGATGCGTCAACTATGTTAAATTCGCGGTGGGCAAACAGTTTTTCCATAATGCTTGGATAGGTGTTTACGGTCAATTCCTCGCCGGCCGTACACTGCCGGGCAATCTCAATACGCAGACGTGACAACACCCAGCCGAGTTTCAGTTTGTGCAAAACCGCATAACCGAAACCGAGCCGCTCGGCATGCGCCGCGGCCGTCTCCTGCATCAGATCAAACCAGCCGCTCAACTTGAGAAACCCGTTGCGGTCGGCTTCATGATAACGCACGATGAATTTTTGTGAATATGTCGCCGTCACAGCGAAATGCCTTTCAATTTCTGATAGAGCGACACCGCATAAGAATCGGTCATGCCGCTCACATAGTCGAGCACCCGCATCAAACGCCAATATGGGTCGCGCACAAACCGGTCGCCGCTGTCGGCGTTGAAGTCCGGCAGCAAAGCTCCAAGCCGACGGCTTCGATACGAGGCCGCCGCGCCGCCGCTCTTTTCGGCGGCCAGCTCGTTGGCGCACGGAACGAATATGTCGAGCATGCCCGAAACCAACTCGAACCCGGCTCCGACGATCTCCGCGACTGCGCGGGTGTTGTAAATGTCAACGGTGCTGCGCCGCGTAATGCGTTCAAGCGTATCACGCGACGGGACATATTCGACCAGCGGATTCTCCAGCGTGCCGTTCATAAGTTCGTCGTAGTGCTCGATAAAAGCCTGCGAAAGCTGGCCAACCAGTACACCTATTACCCGCGCCCGCAGAAATTCGCTCTTGCGAATGTCCGATGCAAGCGTCGCCACATATTTGGCTGAATTCTCCGACTTGATGATATCAAGGAAGTGATACTCCAACTCCTGATAGGCGATATGCCCCAGCCGCATGCCGTCTTCAAAGTCCACAATGCGATAGGCGATGTCGTCGGCCGCTTCCACCAGATATGACAACGGATGCCGCTGCCACGCCAATTCGCCGGTCTTTATCAGGCCGGTGTACGCGGCGACTTCTTCAAAAAGGTCGGCTTCCAGCCGGAAAAAATTGAACTTCTTGCCGGCGACGCCTTGCGGTTTTTGCTCCACCCGGCTGGCGCATGGATATTTGGCAAATGCGCCCAATGTGGCGCAGGTAAGCTGCATGCCGCCCCGGCGATCCGGCATTTCAAGCCGCGTCAACACCCGGAACCCTTGCGCGTTGCCCTCGTAACGCTCGATGTCGGCGGCTTCGTCGTCAGTCATGGCCTCGCGCATTTTTAGAGCGACCGGCGAATGGGTGAACCAGTGGCGGATCGCCTCCTCTCCGGCATGTCCCAGCGGCGGGTTGCCGATGTCGTGGGCAAGAGAGGCGGCGGCCACCGCCGCGCCCACATCGTCGGCGCGGGCGTCGCCCAGCACGCCGCGCCGCTCCAATACCGCGCCGACCGAGGTGCCGAGCGAGCGGCCGATGGAGCTGGTCTCAATGCTGTGGGTAAGTCTGGTATGCACATAATCGGCCTGAGCCATCGGGAAAACCTGTGTTTTATCCTGAAGCCGGCGAAACGACGCGCAAAAGACAATGCGGTCAAAATCACGTTGAAACGGCGAACGCTCCGGGCTGATCTTACCCGGAGTATTGCTGCCGACCCGGTGCGGCGAAAGCAGTTTGGTCCATTCCATTGCCATAACGACTCCTCTTTTCCTCTAAACACAAGAATAAGATAACCTTCGCCGTCGTCAAAATCAAGTTTTTCCTTGTAAAAAAGCGATTTACGGTGTAAATTTTAGAGATGACAAAATGTGTGAATTTATGAGGAGATCACTTCATGCCTTCTTATTTCAGACCGGAAATAGACGCGCTCGACGGATATACGCCGGGCGAACAACCCAAGATCAATAATCTTATCAAGCTCAATACCAACGAGAACCCCTACCCGCCCTCGCCTGCCGCGCTGCGGGCGGCGCATGAGTTCGACGCCGAGTTGCTGCATCGTTACCCCGACCCCAACGCCGACATGCTGCGCGACGCCATTGCACAGGTCAACAGCGTCCGCCGTGAAAACGTGATAGCGGGCAACGGCTCCGACGACATACTCACCATGACTTTCCGGGCGTTCACCGCGCCCGACAAGCCGCTGGCCTGCCTTGACCCGTCCTATTCGCTTTATCCGGTACTGGCGGCGATGCAAGGAGCTCCGGTCATCAGGATAACGCTCGACGCGGCGGCCGATTTCGCCATGCCCGACGACGCGGTAAAGCGGGCGGGCAATGCGAATATTTTTATTATTACCCGACCCAATGCGCCCACCGGCAACACCTTCGACCGCGAATACATGCGCACCATCTGCCGTGAATTCAAAGGCATCGTGATGTTTGACGAGGCCTATGCCGATTTTGCCGACGACAACTGTATGGAATTCGCCTCGGAATTTGACAACGTGATCGTTTCGCGCACTTTCTCCAAAAGCTATGCGCTGGCGGGGCTTCGGCTCGGTTACGCGGTGGCGTCGCCCAAGATTATCGAGGGATTGTTCAAGCTCAAAGACTCGTATAACCTCGACCGCTTCACCCAGGCGGTGGGGCGCGCCGCTTTCCTTGACCGCGCCTATCTTGCCCGGCGGTGCGCCGAATTGCGCACGATCCGTGATGAACTGCGCGGGCGGCTGCTGGCAATCGGGTTTCGAGTGATCCCGTCATCGACCAACTTTCTTTTTGCCGCGCCTCCCGACGGCGACGGCGAAGCGTATTTCCGCTATTTGCGGGATAACGCGGTGCTGGTGCGCTACTTCAAGGGGCCGGTCACCGGCTCCTTTGTGCGGATAACGGTCGGCACCCCCGCGGAAGCCGAGCGTCTGCTGGAGCTTTCGCACGATCGGTACGCCAAATGAGGCGGCTGTTGGGGGGTGCCGCGGCACTGTTTTGTGCCATACTGCCGCTGGCAGCCGATGAAAGTGATCGTTTGCACATCGGGATTGCCGCCGACCCGGATGTGCCGCCGGTAATGCAAATTGCATTGAACCAGTGGTTTATAACACGCAATTTTGATTTTCGCTGTTCGCGTATAAAATTGGCCGACGGCTGGAAGTCATTGAAAGACGGCAAGATCGACGTACTGGTGATCGACTGCGCCGATGCCGAAATACCCAAAGAGGATTTTTTCAAGCTGACGCATTTTGCGTCACAGGCGGCGGCGGTTTACGTCAGCCGCGACAACAAGCTCACCGAAATATCGACGAAATCACTCATCAATATTTTCACATCGAGCATGCCCAAGTGGAAATATTACAACGGCAACGATGCCGACATCCATCTTTACGGCCTGAAGTCGGGCGTTGTCGGTTACGGACTTTTTCGCAGACTGGCGATACCGGCCGATGCGCTTCACGGCACCACCATATTCCGGGTCGGCGGCAGCCGCGATGTGGCCGCGCTCTGCGGAGCCGACGAGTTCTCTTTGGGAGCCGCTCTCTTGATCGACGACGCGCTGCATTTGCGGGCGAGCGTGTTGCGGGTGGACGGGGTTTACCCGACGATAAAAAACATTGCGGACGGTTCTTACCCGTTGATGCGTAAACTTCAGGCGGCCACCCGGCGCGATTCCGATAACGCGACGGTGGAGGCTTACCTCAAGAACTTGACTTCACGCGAGTCCGAAGAACGCATGGTCGAGAGCGGTTTCTTGCCGGTTTCCCGACTTAATGCCGCGCTTGAAGCCGCCGAAAACGCTAAAAAGTAGTCCCGCAATTTCTCAATGCCGCAGAACAGCCGCGGCCCGGGGCGCGCCAGAGATTCCGGGATTTCGCCGGCAATCACTTGGTGGTTGCGTATCGCCGGTACTCCGGCCAAGCCGGGCAGCGTTGCAAGTCCGTCCAAGGTTATGCCGTGGCCGACCGGCAAAATGATCTCAATATTTCCGGCAGCCACCCATTCCGGAGAGACCGGTGTAAACGCGCCTTGAAATGTCGATGCCGCGTTGTTGCCTCCGGCGAGCTTGACCGCTTCGGCCAGATAGCCGCGTCCGCCCGCCGCATACAGCGGCATAATACCGGCAAGGATCAAAACCCGGGGTTCCCGCTCCGGTCGGGGGGCGGCTTCAAGACGCCTCAATGCGGCGCGCCCGGAGGCGATCAGCATGGCCGCTTCCGGCTTGCGGCCGACCAGTTCGCCCAGACGGGCAACGGCGGAGAAATAATCCTCGATCGAGTCATCCTTGAATAATTCATATTTTATGCCGAGTTGTTCAAGCATGCGGCGGTCGACCGGGCGGTACAGCTCGGTTGAAACCACCAGCGTCGGATTGAGCAAGGCGGTTTTTTCGGCATATATGGTGCCGAAGTCACCGGATACCGGCAGCGTCTTCACCGTCGCCGGGTAATCGCATGCCGAACTGCGGCCGACCAGACAATCGAAGGCCCCCAGCGCGCAGATGATTTCAGTCGTTACCGGACTGACGGAAACCACCCGCACCGGCATGGGAGCCGCGGCGACAAAGGTTGCCGCGGCAAAAAACAACACGGCGGGAAACAGTATTTTCATAAAGACTTTACCTCGAAATACTTTTGCGATTGATCCTTATCCGCTCCGAACCAGCCGAGTTTTTGCGTATTTTTGAGTTCATCCAATGTTAGTCCGCTGTATCCAGGGTGGGTATAACGCAACGGCAGCAATTCGACATGGCCGTCGACAAAAGTCAACGCGGCTTTGGCGTTATGCCGGAAATGCACGGTAGGGGTGTTGTTGCCATACGATCCCTTTGGAGCGGCGGCCTCGTACATTTCGGTGAATTTGCCGGAGTTCCAGTAAGCGGTGTCGGCAAACGCTAGCTTGCCCGACGCATTCGCTACCGCCGATAATTTAACACTGCAATAGAAATAACTGCTGTCCGGCGGCGAAAGCAGACTGTTGTAACCGTAACCGCCGTTGCCGTTGTTGTAGGTGTCGTTTTCGTCAACGATCGGCCCGGCCGGACACCGGCGCACCCCCTCCCCCATGCCGAGATACGGGTTCAAGCCGCCGGTGGCCTGATATGGATCTGAGCCGGATTTATAACCGCACCACGCCTGCTTGAAACTGCCGTCGGTCAACGGCACCACAAAACCGGCATTGTCGTCGGCGTACATGGCAAAAGCCAGCCCCAGTTGTTTCAGGTTGGAGGAGCAGGATGCTCCCCGGCCGCGTTCGCGTGCTTTGTTCAACGCCGGCAGCAGCATGGCGGCCAGTATTGCGATGATGGCGATGACGACCAGAAGTTCGATGAGGGTAAAGCGACGACGGGAGCAGACAAAACGAAACATGACACAATTCCTTTTTCCGTGTAACGCGCACGGCAGGAGTGAAAGAACGGTTCGCGGCCGTCCTGATTTTTTTGACCGGCGGGGCTCCGACTTCGCATTTTATTGCGTCACGGTTGCGCGACAGCTCCGGAATTTCACCGGATTCACCCTGTTTCCGATCCCTTTTATAATATATCACTCCGGTTGCGAGGTTGCAAACCGCCGTCAATAAGATTATATTATGCGATTGAAATTCAACAGAGGATAGCAATATTGGATGAACCCGTACCGTGCCTATATTTTTACGCTGGGCTGCCGTTTGAATGCCGCCGACAGCGCACTCTTGACCGACCGGCTTGCGCATTGGGGCTGCGTCATGATCGACACGCCGGAAAATGCCGACATCATCGTGGTCAACAGTTGCTGCGTCACCGCGGAAGCCGCCCGCAAAAGCCGGCAGACGGTGCGTCATCTGCGCTCGGTCGCACCAAACGCGACAATCGTGGCGACCGGCTGCGCCGCCGAGCTGGAAAAAAATGAATTTCAAAAAGAATCCGCCGCCGATCTGGTTTTGACCAATCCCGAAAAACGGGAAATCGTCAAGTTGATCGTCGAATTTGTTTCCGGTCAAGTCCGGGGCGGCGGCCAAGCGTTAAGCCCCGACGAGCCGGTCGTGTCGTTTCAGGAGAAAGCCGACGGAAAATTTCCTTTTAAGAGCCGCGCATTCATCAAGGTACAGGAGGGGTGCAATAATTTTTGCACTTACTGCATTGTACCGTACACGCGGGGGCGCGAGCGATCGCGTTCTTTCGAGGAAACGCTGGCCGACTGCCGACAGGCGGTCGAGGCTGGATTTCCCGAGCTGGTGTTGACCGGGGTGAATGTCTGCGCGTATTCAGACGGCGGCCGCAATTTTTGCGATCTGGTGCATGCCGTAGCGCAGATTGACGGCGATTTCAGAATCCGACTCAGCTCCACCGAACCCGATCCGCATAATCTTGAATTGATAACCGCCATGGCCGGTGAGCCAAAGGTTTGCCGTTTTCTGCACCTCGCGCTTCAATACGGCAGCGACCGTATTCTTAAAGCGATGAACCGTCATTACCGCTGCGCCGATTACGCCGCGTTTGTCGCGGCGGCGAGGTTGGCAATACCGGACATTCACATCGGCACCGACCTCATTGTCGGATTCCCCGGCGAAACCGACGCCGATTTCGAGGAGTGCCTCCGCTTTACGGAAAGTCTGCGATTTGCCAATATGCACATCTTCACTTATTCGCCGCGCCGCGGCACCCCGGCAGCGGATTATCCGGGCCGCCCCTCCCCCGCGACAGCCAGGCAACGGCATGCCGCGATGGAGCAACTGGCTGCCAGATCGTCCGCCGCTTTCGGTCGCTCACTGATCGGCAAACCGCTGCCGGTGATCTTTGAACGGGTTCAAAATGGAGTGGCCCGGGGGTGGAGCGATAATTATGTCGAAGTAAGAGTGCCGGCTGATTCCGTAAGACTTGACCGTATTGAAGTTGTGACCGCAACGGCGGAAAATCTCTCGCTTTAATTCGATTTTGATAATTCACGCCGCCAAGCCGCAAGTTTCCCGTCGAAACTTAAACGCGCCGCCGCCGGACTGGTTGACGGCATGGCAACCGAAATAGCCGCAAGTTCAGGAAAAAAGCGACGCAGATACCCGGCGGCCGCCTGCCCGTTGCACAAGATTTTTGATATGTGCGGCGACGACCGCAGCAGCCGTGGTATATCATTGGGACACGGCTTGCGGATCGCACCGTCGAGGCTGCCGGCCCGATCGCACGACGAAAGCACATCCCACAACGCGACGCCATGACTTCGCAAAGTGGCCAGCCGTTCTTCGTATTCTGCGGCGGGAGAAAAATCAAAGACTTCGCCGGCAATGCGCCAAAACACATTGAAACGAAATGCGTAATATTGCTGTTTGAGCAGTGATTCGCCGCCCGGCATCGAGCCTAATACCAAAATACGGGCATTCTCATCGGCGGACGGCGGAAACGAGCGGCATTCAACCGGATTCATTTCAGCTTGTCGAAAATCGCATAAAACGCCGCTTCAAAAGCGAAACACTCACGCGACGCGGCAAAACGGCAGAATTTGCGCATCAACGGCCAGCCGAGAGGCATGACCACGGCCGCCGCGATACAGATCAGCCGCTGCGATTGCTGCAGTTGGGGAGCCAAAAAGCCGCAAAGCAACGATCCGACGCTCAAAACGATGGCGGCGATCTCTAAAACGAACGAGGCGGAGCCGAGCTTTGACTCCCGCATATCGGCCTCGATCCGACACCCGTCCGGAGTCGCTTTGATGACGCCCTCAATCACCGCCCGCCATGAATTGCGGCCGATGCAAAGCGCGGGCGGCGGATCAAGATGAAAAACCAGCCCGTTTACTTCGCCGATGAATTTAGTGCATTTCGAGCGAACTCGAAATCCGCGAAAGCGGTCGGTGCTGTCAAAAAGGCATTTCGCCGCCGATTCAGGAGACGTCGGCAAGGCGATTTCAATATGCTTGTATATGTGCAACTGCATCATATCCGATTCTCAAGTTTACGCATATAATGATAGGTCAATCCGAGGTCGACCGCCACCATAAGCGTGTTAAGGATGTAGAGGATTATCACATAATCCAACCCGGCGGCGATCTTAAACATGATCCCGGCCGCGTAGCCGACCAAAATCAACCACATAAAGATCAGACTTTTGCCGGTCGGGTTCTTGGTCCGCACGGTTTTGAGGATTGACATCGGCCAACTGAACCCGAAACAAATCAACATAACCGCTTCAAAAATACCCTTCATCAGTTCCATGGCACAAAACTTTCTGCTTTTTATTGATGACGCGAATTGTCCGCATCAAATGGGGTCCACTCTCCCTGCTTGCCGTCGTCGGCAGTAAGCAGTTCGATTTTGCGCTCCAACACATCGAGCTTGGCGCGACAGCTTTTGACCAGATGGCTGCCGCACTCAAAATCCTTCATCATTTCTTCGATCGGCTGACGGCCGGTTTCCATACGGGCAACCAGAGTTTCGAGTTTGGCCAGAGCCTGCTCAAAAGTCAACTCGTCATCTTTTTTTTGAATTTCTTCACTCATGGTATTCACCTATTTTCCGGTGCGAAACGGTTCGGCGGGGAATCCCTCGCGGTTGTAGAAATTCAGCTCGCCAAAGTAATCGACCCAGCCGTAACGCACATGCTTCGGGGCGGTCACCTGCGATGAACTTACCACCACTTTGTCGCCGTCGATTACCGCGTCGGCCCAGACAAAACGGCCGTCGTCGCCGGCCACCGCAAAACAGTTGAGTTTGCCGCCGGAAGTTTCCCGGGCTTCCAGCCCGGAGCCGATATTGGTAAACGAAATCACCGCCTTGCCGTCTTTGAACTCCACGGATTTATAGCGCGGCCCGGAGGTGGTCTCTTTGCTGCCGTAAGCCAACCGCATCGCCTCCTTGGCCAGCCGGAAACCGATCGGGGCCTTGTCGTGCGGGTGGATGTCGTTCATGTCGCCCTTGTCGAGGGCGACTGCCATTCCCACTGTGGGCACCTTGCCGATGATGTCGGCTTGCGCTTCCCTTATATAGCCCCAGTTGCGATCCTGAGGTTCCGGGCGTTTCCATGCGTCGGGCGCGTCGGGGGTCTCCGGGTGATTTCTTAACATACCGGAGAGCTGGGTGAGAATAAACGGCAAATCCTGATCTTGCCAGTTGCGCCGCCAATCCTGCACCAGCATCGGCTGAAGAATCTTATAATCATTGGGATTTCCGGCGTTGGAGCAGCCCTGATACCAGATGAACCCGCGAATCGGGTAGCGCCCCCAGGGCGCAACCATCGAGTTGTATAGCGTGGCCGGGAAATGGCTGGAATCAATGTCGATACTGGTTTTAACCGGAATCGGTCCGAGCTTAGCGGCGTCGGCGGTATATTCGAGTTTTTCCCGCCAGTCATTATCGAGCGAAATGCTCGCGGCCCCGTCGGAAGTTTCCAGCTTTTTGTCGGGGGCGGTCATACCGCCGTCAAAACTTATATTTGAAATCCGCGCCGCAATGACGCTGCGCCCCGGTTTTACCATTTTGCCCGGCACATCATAAACGCGAGCGGCCTGCCAATATTTCGGGGTGTCTACTCCGGTGGAGCCGACCTTCACTCCATCAAACCACACTTCGTCGCAATCGTCGATCGCGCCGAGTTTGAGTTTCAGCTCTTTGCCAGCCCAGTCGGCCGGTATTTCGACATAGCGGCGCAGCCAAATCACGCCAAGACCGGCTTTTTTGAATAAAGATTTCTCGTTTTGAGTTGCTTGCCACTTGGAGTCGTCATAATTCTTTTCGCTCCAAGTTTTGGCGGCCGCGGTCGCGGCGGGATTGAAGTTTTCAAAACGGACATTCCACTTTTTGATGTCACTCTCGAATTTAGCTTGAATTGCGGCGCGTTTGCTGTCAATTTGTTCGCGAGACGCATTCGCCATTGCAATCGCATTAAGTTCTTTCGTGCGGCCGGCCGCCTCATATGCGGTTTTACTGATCCAAGGCTCGATATTTGTGCCGCTCCAGCATGATTCAATAAGGCCGACCGGCACATTAAGCTCTTTGTTGAGCTGAAGTCCGAAAAAGAACGCTGTCGCGCTGAACCCTTTAAGCGTTTCAGGCGTACAACGCTGCCACCCCGATCCGCGCGGCTCAACGCATATCACACCAGGGGAGACCTTCTTAAAATACGACGATCCATTGTAGAGGCGGATACCGGGGTAATCCCCGGCGATGATCGCGTCGCCGCCGATATTGCGCCAGAAGGGATTACCCGTCCAGAGCGGCATTTCCATATTGGACTGTCCGCCGCAGAACCACACCTCGCCAAACACCACGTCGTCGAAAACGATCGGTTTGACCCCCTCCGCCCCGGAGACGGTAACCGTAAATGAACCGCCTTTGATTTTGACAAACTGGTCGAAGACCGCCTCCCATTCACCGTTTTTGTCGGTCTTTACCACCGAAATAAATTCAGCTTTGCCGTTGGCGGCAAGTTTGACGTCGCCGTCGAGGACATCTATTTCAACCGGTTTGCCGTCGCTGGCGAGCGACACCATGACCCAGCCGTCGGGGTCGGCGGTGCCGGAAATCCGTACCGGCTTGCCGAGCTGAAGCACCATGTGGCTTGAGTAATTGGCATGCACGGTAAAATTCTTAGCAAGCGGACTGGGATCAAACGATTTTACGGTCAGATCATCACTTTTATTGCATAACTTGCAACAACCACCCAGCATGATCGCGGCCAGCATGATTGTTGCGGCAAACCCCCACCGGCATTTCATAAAAAACCCCTCATGTTTTTGTTTCGGCTATACAATACCGTAAATTTCATATTATAGCATGTATAAATCGGAGTTTCAAGCCGGAAATTTTCAAATGCTTAAAAAGAGGCGACCGATTCAACCGCAAAAGGAGGTATTCGCAAAAACTCCGGGGTTTTCGGCTCCGTTTTACCGGTGAGCCGGGAGAGCATGATCCGACTGGCGGCTTCAGAAATGGCCGAGAAATCTTGTTGGCAGACAAAACAATGTTTTATCCGGTCACGAAGTGAATCCGGCACAAAATCAAAGAAACAACCGATCAAATCGTCCGGCTGTCCGAGCGAATGAATCTGCTCAAAAGGAAAATATCCACCGATGGTAAACAGGCACGGTCTCGATTCTTTATGGGTTTTGATATACGCCGCAAAATCGGAATATTCAAAGAAGATCGGCATGTTTTGAGCATTTATCAACTGCACTAGATAATCAAAACGATCCCGGCTTACCGCGTTTTTACATTCGCTTTTTGACGGAAGCAAAAAGGTGTCCGCCCCCGCCTTGACTCCGGCGGCGAACAAGTCGCCGATCGCAATATGATTATCGGAGGTCACCACCGGGAAACGCGAGCCGGAGTAACGGTCAATCCATATCTGCGGCACCGGAAGCGAGGCGAATTCGGAAATCGTGCAGCTGTCGGCATCTTCGGTCGGCGGTATGATCAAAACGCCGTCCACCGGGCGACGGCGCAAAAAAGCGATAAAACGCTTCATCCGCTCCCATGAGTTGTCGCTTACGAGCAGCAACAGCTCAAACCCGGCGTCGTTAAAACGACGGGTCAGTTCGCGGGCACAGGTGCGTTCAAGCACGCTTTCCAATGTGGAAACCACCATCGCTACCGCGCCGGTGTGACCGGTCACCAGATTGCGGGCGTTCTGATTTGGCACATAATGGTGTGTATGTGCCAGATCAACAATCTTTTCGCGGGTCTTGGCCGCGACTCTCTGATCGCCGTGCAATGCCCGCGAGACCGTCGAAGCATTGCAGTTTGCAAGTCGGGCCAGATCGTGGATGGTGACGGTCAACGCGTCACCACCTTGTAGGTACGAATCTCGAACGGCTTCATATCGAGTTCGAGACTTCCATTGGTGAACTTGACCGGTTTGCCGTCATGCCACTCCATGAGGTCGGTTTCGACGACGGAGGCATTGGCCAGCGTGGTATGCAGCACCCCGCGGGACGAGCAACCCGAAGTCTCGACCAAACGGATCACCAGCGTATTGGATTTCTCGGCGCGTTTGACCACTTCAAGCGAAATGTGTTTCGCGTCTATCGAAAGCGGCACGTCGATTTTGGGTGCGCTTCCGGCCAAAAGCAACGGTTCGCGGTTGAGCGACGCCGCCTCGGCCATGACGTTGGAGTCAACCAGCCCGCCGGTGTGCGGCAGAAACGCATAGGTAAATTCGCGCATGCCGCGGTCGGCGTCCGGGTCCGGGTAAAGCGGCGAACGCAGGAGACACAGGTCAAGCACCCCCTGCTCCGACGCGCAATAACCGTACTTGCAGTCATTGAGCAGAGCCGCGCCGTAATTCCGGTCTGATATATCCATGTAGCGATGGCCGGCCACCTCGAACTTCGCCATATCCCAGCTGGTGTTGTTGTGCAACGGGCGCTGGATGTAGCCGTATTGGATGTCAAAGGCGGCCTTGTCGGAAAACACTTCGGCCGGGAACGAAACACGAAGCATGCGACGGTCTTCATGCCAGTCGACGCGGGTAATAAAGTCAAGTCGCTTGCTGTCGGCTCGCAGCACAATGGTCTGCTCCAGCTTTGAAGCCGCACCGAGCGTAGCCTGTACAAGCATTTTGCTCTTGGCCGCGCCGACGCTCACCGCAGAAACCTTGACTTTGCTCATCGTGGCGGTCGCCTCGTCGCGGTAGAAATAATCCACATCCCACGCTTCGAAGTTCACCGGCCGATCCACATAAAAGCCAAGGCAGTTACCGGATTTACCGGCGGGCATGACTTCCCGTCCGGCCTCTTTGTCGAATGCGCTGATCAGCTCGCCCGCCGCATTGAACTCATAACGGATAAGTTTATTTTCCAGCACCCGTGACGTCGATTTTTTAACCTTGGCGGCGGGTTTGCCGCTTGAGGTCAAGGCAATGGCGGCGGAGCCGGGCAGATTGACCGCCACCGTGACGCTGCCGTCGGCATTGAGTTGCGACGGCAAAGCCTTGCCGTCCGCGCCAACCGCTCCGCAGCCGCCCCAGGCGGCGGGAAGTTCGACACAGCCGGAGTAAACACCGCCCAGCGTGTTGACCACGGTGGCGTTTTTCTTGCTGTTTTTGGTGATCTTTTTCAGTGCCTTGGCAATCAGATCCTGGCATTCGGCGATGCAATCGGCATGTTCCTTTTCTGTGACATCGTACACCTTGCGGATGGACGACCCGGGGATAATGTCGTGGAATTGGTTGATGAGCAACTTTTTCCAAATCCGATCCAGTTGGGCGGTCGGGTATTCGGCCAGCGGCAGCATGCTCCACACAAATTCGGTGGCGGCAAGCAGCTGCTCGAGTTTGCGGTTGTTGCGTTTGGTCTGCGACTGGGTGGTAAGGGTGCCGCGATGCATTTCCAAATAGAGTTCGCCGTCCCACTTCGGGAGTTTGGCGCGGTATTGTTCGGCGCGTTCAAAGAAATCGCAGGCACGGCCGAATTTGACTTTGGGCACACCTTCGAGATTGGCGCAGCGCAATCCGCGTTCGATGAAACGGGGCTCGGGGCCGCCGCCGCCGTCGCCGATGCCAAAGAGATCCATAAATTCGCCGGCGACCGCCGCTTCGCTGAAATTATTTGCTCCTTTGATCAACTGTTGAGGCCGCAGCATGGCGTTGTAGGTGTCTTCGGGCGGGAAGTGAGACAACACCTCGGAGCCGTCGATGCCGCGCCACAGGAAGGTGTGATACGGAAACTTGTTGAACTGACTCCATGAAATCTTCTGGGTGAGAAAGTAATCGCATCCGGCCTTTTTAATGATCTGCGGCATGGAGCCGGAGTAACCGAACACGTCGGGAATCCAAAGGTTCTTCACGTCCACGCCGAATTCATCCATATAGAAGTTTTTGCCGTGGACAAACTGGCGTACCATGGATTCACCGGAGATGATATTGCAGTCGGCCTCGACCCACATGCCGCCCTGAAGTTCCCACGATCCGGCCTTGACCGCTTTTTTAATCTTCTTATACAGTTCCGGGTAGTTGTCGCGGACAAAGGCGTACAGCTGCGGCTGCGAGGCCCCGAACACATAGCCCGGATATTTTTCGATCAGAGCCAACTGACTGGAAAATGTGCGGGCGGCTTTGCGGATGCTTTCGCGCACCGGCCAGAGCCAGCCGACGTCGATGTGGGCATGACCGACCGCGCAAACGCTTGGTGCGCTGGCTGTTGCCGGAAGCGCGAGCTGCGGAGCCAGCAATTTGCGGGCGGCGGCGACGTTGGCCGGGTCGTCGCCATATACGGTGATGGCGTCATTGAGCACGGCAAGGAGCTGCTTGTAGCGGTACGAATTCTCCGGCTGGGAGAGCATCAGGCTGTAAAGCACCTCGAAATCATGCTGTAAGGCGCGAGCTTCGCGGTCGTACTTGACGAGCCGCAATTTGGTCATGGTGCCGCCGAAATAACCGGTGGTATCGATGCCGCGCCGGGCGGGATCATCCTTGCGCAGCAGGCCAAAAAGCGAACTTGCCACCGACTCCACCCAGAGATCGATTTTACCGGAACGCACCATGGCTTCCGGCAGAAGATAAATATCTTTGTTGAAGTCGGCGCAAAAAATGCTTATGCCGGTAAGCGCGTAAACCGGTACGCCGTCGGCGCCATAGATCATGGTTTCGCCGGACATGGCAAGCTGCATGGCCAGTTCGGATTTCTTCCAGTCGGCGGGGATCGATCCGGTGATATGGACCCAAATACCATCCCAATTTTCGCCCCAGGTCTGCCCCTCGACCAACGGTTTGAAGTCTCCTTTGGCGCGATCGGCAAATTTCACCATTTCCTCGCCATAGTTGCAAAAGACCGCGTCAAGCGGCATGGAAGCGGCGATATGGGCGTCTTCAATACGCGTAATAAACTTGCGACAGCGTTCTGTGGCGAGCGGCATTACTTCTTTCAGCATAAGCGAACCTCGTTGTTATTATGGTTGTGCAATCGATTGCATTATACGATTCTAATATAGCATATCGAGTAGAAAAAGCAAATTACGAAAAAACAAAGTCTAAAAAAACACAAATTTTTCCGGAGGGAAGCCCCCCTGAAATTCATCATTTTTATTTAAAACACAGAAAAAAATCGTTTTTTTTTGAAAAAAAAGGCATAATTCAGCTTGAATAATGTTTTTTTATTGGTATAATTAAAGTAGTCGAAACCCATCAAATATAGGAGATGGAAAATGAAGCACTCTTTTTACGATGTGAAGTCCAAAGCCAAAGTCTCCGCGGAAGTCACTGATTTTGTCACCTATGGTGAAGCGGGTCGCAAACGCTATGCGTTCAAGGGACAGACCAAAGACGGCCGTCCGCTTACTGCGTTCGTCAGCAAGGCGACTTGGGACAAGGCCAAGAAGTAATACGACTTTAAGTTGTATTTTTAGAAAACTCCCGCTAAAACGGGAGTTTTTTTTACCCTCAGCGCGTCCGTCGATACAAACATCTATTTGGGGATTTTCACTGTCGGCGAAACGGGAGGCTTGTTATGTATAAGTTTTTACTCGGCATTGCGTTGATCGCTACGACAATATCGTATTGCTTCGCTGCGGACAACCGTGCGCAATCAACCCCCAAGGAAGGCAACCCCATGATCCTCATTGAAACCAATTTTGGCGACATCAAACTCGAACTCTTTGAAAAGGAAGCTCCGGCCACTGTCAAGAACTTCATCGCGTATGCGGAAAAAGGTTTTTACGACGGCACGATCTTCCACCGGGTAATTCCGAACTTTATGATTCAGGGCGGTGGTTTCACCGAGGATTTCGAGCAAAAAGAAACCTCGGCTCCGATCAAGAACGAGGCCGCCAACCAGATTTCCAACAAGCGCGGCACGATTGCGATGGCTCGCACCAACGTGGTTGATTCGGCGACCTGCCAATTCTTCATCAACACGGTTGACAACGATTTTCTGGACTTCAAGGCACCGACGCCTCAGCATTTCGGCTATTGCGTATTTGGTAAGGTCGTAGACGGCATGGACACGGTCGACAAGATCGCCAAGGTCAAGACCGGGGTGCGTGCGCCTTTCCGCGACGTACCGGCGGAGAATGTGGTTATAAAGAAAGTTACGATAGTAAAATAACTTTCCATTGGTAAAAAAAACGACTGGAAAACTGCTGTTGCGGTTTATCCAGTCGTTTTTTTACCATCGGCCGGATGCACCGCCGCCGCCGAAACTGCCGCCGCCGCCGTGAAATCCCCCGCCACCGAAGCCGCCGCTGCCACCACTGCCGCCGCCGTGAAAAAATCCGCCCCGGCCGCCGCGTCCATTGCGAAAAAACAATCCCATAAATATAAACAGCGAGAAAAAAACTATCATAATTATTATTTCAGAATTTGACCGCTCGGACTCCTCCGGCAATGGCATGTCAGCCGGCTCGTTACCGGTAACAAACGCCTGCACACGCGCCACCGCCGTCGTGACCCCGTTGCCATATTGCTCTTTACGGAAAAAGGGCACCATCTCTCGAATAACGTCCCCTGCCCTGGCGTCATTGATCACACCTTCCCACCCGTAACCGACTTCAAGCCTCATCTGGTGATCGTCTACTGCAATGACAAGTATTGCGCCATTGTCTTGACCTTTTTTGCCGATCTTCCATTTTTCGGCAACGCGGATTGAGAAGTCTTCGATCGGTTCGCCATTCAGCGTTTTGATGGTCAAAACCGCCATTTGTCCGCCGGAAGCACGTTCAAAATCACGGATCATCTTGTCGATCTTGACCCGGTCGCAGTCGGAAAAAACATCGGCATTATCCACCACCCGGCCGGTAAGCAGAGGTACGGTGGCGGCTCCAATGATGCATGACACCGCAAGCAGCGGTATTGCCAGAAGCAGTTTATACATTAGAATTTCACCTCCGGCGGCAACGCGACAGAGGTGCGGCCGGCCGGCGGTTGAAAGTATTCAGCACTTGAGTATCCCAATCCGACGACAAACAGCGAACCGGGGAACTGCTTGATTGCCATATTGAAATCGCGCACCGAGTTGTTATAGCGAGTACGCGCCACCGAAATGCGATTTTCGGTACCGGCTAATTCATCTTGGAGCCGGATAAAGTTATCACTGGCCTTGAGTTGCGGATAATTCTCGGCAATCGCCAGCAATCGACCGATCGCACCGTCAAGTTCGGCTCCGGCGGCAGCCTTGGCTGCCGGGCCGTTGGCGGCAATCAGTTTGGAGCGGGCCGCCGCTACCGAGGTGAATATCTCTTTTTCATGTGACGAATAACCTTTGACCGTGGCGACCAGATTGGGAATGAGGTCGGCCCGACGTTGCAGTTGAGTATCGATTTGACTCCAATCGACGGCCACTTGCTCGTGCCGGCCGATCAAACCGTTGCGAACCGAAAAATAAAACAGTGCCACCCCGATAATGATGGCGGCGACAACTAATCCGAAAATCATAAAATTCTTCATAATACACCCCTCAAATAAACAATAACGCCGACCATACTACGCTGTAAAGATGGTACCCGGAACGGGGATCGAACCCGTACGCCCTTTCGGGCAACAGATTTTAAGTCTGTTGTGTCTGCCATTCCACCATCCGGGCAGAAAATTATTTTTGGTTTGTGGTAAACAAATGACGATACCTGACAAAATACCCCAGCCCGGAAAGCAGCGTCACCGCCACCACTCCGCACATATAAGCACTCCAGATATACCAAATGCGAATGCCAAACCAATGCGCGTTGCGCAGTGTCTCCACCCCGCCGTCGATCGCCCACGCCGCCCCGGCAATGGCCAACATCGCCATCTGAAGCGCGGTTTTGAGCTTTCCCCAACGGTCGGCGGAAATCACGACCTGCTCTTTGGCCGCCAATGTACGCAACCCGGTGACCATGAATTCCCGGCAAAGCACCGCCACTGCGATCCAAGCCGGCATAAGTCTGTACTGCACGGCCATAAGCATGGTCGCGGTGACAAATATCTTGTCGGCCAGCGGGTCCATCAATGCGCCGAAAGCGGTAACCTGGTTCCAGCGGCGCGCCAGATAGCCGTCAAGCAGATCGGTCGCCCCGGCCAAAATCGCCATGACATACCCGCCCC
>JAQVVK010000020.1 GCA_028698975.1 Victivallaceae bacterium | reverse complement strand
CGGCAAAATATAGACCGTGAAACGCAGGAAAGTTTCCAGCGGTATTCCGCGTGAGACCACGTCGAGCACCTTTATCAGGTTGGCCCCGGTCATGCCGAAAGTCAGTATGCCGATGGCCATAAAAAACGCGAGCAGAAAACCGCGGGTGACGTACCAGTTCAGAATTTTCATTGTTGTCAATCCGGATTTGAATATACTTTATATAAAGATACACGTTCAAACCGGATTTGGCAACCCGTACGGAGTTAATTCATCGTTTTTTTGCGTCAGAAAGCACATTTTGGCAGTATCGCCATCTTTTGCCGGAGCCGCCGTCGCCTCCACCCTTTAAAGGAAAAAAAACTCGTTCTTTCCCCCGACGGGAAAAGAACGAGTTGGTATTCGTGAGTGATTACTTGGAGCTCTTGCCCACCTTGCGCTTGGCTTCGGAAATCGCCGCCTGAGCCGCCGCCAGTCTGGCGATCGGCACCCGGAACGGGCTGCAGGAGACATAGTTCAAACCCATGCGGTGACAGAACATCACCGATTTGGCCTCGCCGCCCTGTTCGCCGCATATACCGATCTTGAGGTGCGACTTGACCGAACGGCCGGATTTCACCGCCATCTCGATCAGCTTGCCGACGCCCTTCTGGTCGATCGTCTGGAACGGATCGGAATCCAGCAGCTTCTTGTTGAGGTAATCTCCGAGGAAACTGCCGATGTCGTCACGGCTGAAGCCAAACGTCATCTGGGTGAGGTCGTTGGTGCCGAAGCTGAAGAAATCGGCCTCCTCGGCCATTTCGTCGGCCAGCAGCGCGGCACGGGGGATCTCGATCATGGTGCCGACCAGATAGTCAAGTTTTTTCATCTTGAACTTCTTGGCGGTCTCCTTGGCGACCCGTTCGAGGATCGCTTTCTGGAAACGCAGCTCGGAAGCGTCGCAGGTGACCGGGATCATGATCTCGGGTATGCACGGCTTGCCGTCACGGATTATTTCGGCGGCGGCCTCGAGGATCGCCCGCATCTGCATTTCGGATACTTCCGGGTAGGTGACCCCCAGCCGGACGCCGCGATGACCCATCATCGGGTTGGTCTCATGCAGACCCTCGGCGCGCTTGGCGATGTCTTCGACTGTGATGCCCAGCGACTTGGCCAGCTCAAGACGGGCCTCCGGCGCGGACGGCACAAACTCATGCAGCGGCGGATCGAGCAGACGGAACGTGACCGGCTTGCCCTTCATGGCGCGCAGCGTGGCTTTGACATCGTTGGTGACGTAGATAAAAAGCTCGTCGAGTGCTTTTTTGCGCTCATCAAGCGTCGTGCTGAGGATCATCTTGCGCAGGCAGAAAAGCGGTTTTTCGCTGTTTTTGCCGTAGAACATGTGCTCGGTACGAAATAACCCGATACCCTCGGCGCCGAAAGCATCGGCGGTGGCGGCGTCGTCCGGGTTGTCGGCGTTGGCGCGCACCCCGAGCTTGCGGAATTTGTCGGCCAGCTCCATGAACTTGCGGAAACGCAGATTTTCGCTGGAATCGACTGTCGCAAGTTCGCCTTTGTATGCGTAACCGCGAGTGCCGTTCAAGCTCAAGTGATCGGTCGAGGTATAGACTTTGCCGTTGGCGGTCATCGTCTTGGCTACTTCATCGACTTCGATCTCGCCCGCGCCGACGATGCAGCACTTGCCCCAGCCGCGGCAGACCAGCGCGGCATGACTGGTCATACCGCCGCGCGCGGTGAGAATACCGGCGGCGGCACGCATGCCCTCAACGTCTTCCGGGTTGGTGTCTTCACGGACCATGATCACCGATTCTCCCTGCGCGGCGGCTTCCACCGCCTCGTCGCTGGAAAATACGATGCGGCCGACCGCTCCGCCCGGACCGGCGGGCAGACCCTTGGCGATCACGAGCGCATTCTTTTCGGCGGCGGAGTCGAGGATCGGGTGAAGCAGCTCGTCCATCTGGGTCGGAGCGACCCGGGTGACGGCGGTGGCTTCGTCGATCAGTTTCTCGTCGAGCATATCCATCGCCATATTGAGCGCGGCGGTGCCGGTGCGTTTGCCGACGCGGCACTGGAGCATGTAAAGCACGCCCTCCTGAATGGTGAACTCGATATCGAGCATGTCGTGATAATGCTGCTCAAGCGTGTTGCGGATGCCGAAAAGCTGCTTGTAGAGCTGCGGGTAAAGCTCCTCCATCGACTTGAGGTGCTTGTTTTGCTCGTTGCGGGTGTCGCGGTTGAGCGGGTTCGGGGTGCGGGTGCCCGCCACCACGTCTTCGCCCTGCGCGTTGATGAGCCACTCGCCGTAGAACTTGTCGTCACCGGTGGCCGGGTCGCGGGTGAACGCCACGCCGGTGGCCGACGTTTCTCCCATATTGCCGAACACCATGCTCTGCACGTTGACGGCGGTGCCCCAATCGTCGGGAATACCCTCAATGCGACGGTAGGATATCGCCTTTTTGCCGTTCCAGCTCTTGAACACCGCGCCGATACCGCCGCGCAACTGCTCGACCGGGTCGTCGGGGAACTCGCGTCCCAAGGTCTTCTTGATCTGTTTCTTGAATTTGTCACAGAGCGATTTCAGGTCGTCAACGGTGAGGTCGGTGTCGTTTTTGTAACCTTTTTTGACCTTGACATCGTCGAGCATGGCGTCAAGCTGTTTGCGAATGGCCTGTCCTTCGGCCGGCTCGATGCCCTCGGCCTTCTCCATGACCACATCGGAATACATCATGATGAGGCGGCGATAGGCGTCATAAACGAAACGCTCGTTTTTGGTCTTGGCGATCAATCCGGGAATAGTCGAAGCGGCCAGCCCCACGTTGAGCACGGTTTCCATCATGCCGGGCATCGAACTGCGTGCGCCCGAACGGCACGAGACCAGTAGCGGGTTCTTGGCGTCGCCGAACTTCATACCCATGATCTTCTCGACCTTGGCCAAGGCCTTCTCCACCTCGGCGTCCACTCCGGCCGGCAGTTTGCCGCCGTTTACGAGATAATCAATACAGCACTCGGTCGAGATGGTAAATCCCGGCGGAACCGGAAGCCCCAGCGAGGCCATTTCAGCCAGATTGGCTCCCTTGCCGCCGAGCAGATCCTTCATTGCGCCAGAGCCGTCCGACTTTCCTCCGCCGAACCCGTACACATACTTCTTCACTGCCATTGTTTCCTCCTGATGCAGTTGTTTGCCGGCCGCGCTTACGCTTTTTTTTACTTTTTACTTTTTTATTTTGTTACTACCACGACTTCATTATTTTCATGCGCGCGCCGGTGTGGTATCAATAGAATTTTTTGAAAGTGCGGATGATCTCCCGCTTGTGAGTGTTCTTTTCCAGACCGAATACGACAAAAGACCCCACCACTACGACCGGGTAGGGAATGCCGTTGATGTAAAGCCGCTCGCTTTCGCGCACCCGCTCAAGATGCTCGGAGCCTTGTTTGGAGTTGGGATCGAACTTATAGACGCCGATCTCGGAATTTCCGACCATGATGCCCGCCCCGGATGTGGCCTGAAACGGATCGCCTGGCAGCGGACGCACCGCGCCGGTCGGTACGCCGTCGCGTTTCAGATAATCGGCAAAATCCGCCGGATTGAGGTAGTTGTTTTCCACCGCGCAGCCGGCGGAGAACAGCAGAAAAAATGCCGCTGTTATCGCAAGAGAAATACTTTTATACATGTAAGAAATTCCAATTCTCGTTTTTTGCCGTCCCATAATTTAATGCTTTATTACAAATTTGCAAGCAAAGGTCGCTTTTTTATTGCAATAATGCAAGTTACATCAAATCTCCGCGCCGCAGAACCGCCGCGTTCAGGAGTTGGCGGTATGAGGTTTCGAGCGTGTCCACCATAAGCGGTATGTCAAATCGCCCGGTCACCAATTCCTGCCCGCGACGACCCATTTCACGCGCCAGCTCCGGATTTTTCCACAGCTTGCCGGTCGAGATCACCACGTCAAAGATGCTCTCCGGCGGAACGCAGAAGCCGGTCTTGCCGTCAAGGATAACCTCCGGGGTGCCGTCCAGCGCAAAACCGATCGCGGGTATCCCCACCGCCAACGCCTGCACCACCGAGCGCGGCAACCCCTCGTGCAAAGACAGATGCCACAATAGATCGGCTTGCGCCAGATAGTCAGGCACCTGATCCGGCGGGATCAGCCCGGCGAAGCGCACCGCCTGACCGATACCGGCCGCCCGCGCCTGCTCCAGCAGTTGCGCGTGCATCGATCCGTCGCCAATGATGAGCAGCAGAGTGCCGGGGAAACGGCGGATTATTTCGGCCGCCGCCGGGATCACAAACTCATATCCTTTCTGCGGCGAGAGTCGGGCCAGCGTGGCGATCACCCGGGCGTCTTCCGGAATACGGAGTTTTGCCCGAAGTTCCGGGTCGCGTTTGGCCGCCGTGAAACGCGACATATCCATGCCGCTGTAAACCACCTGATACTTTTCACGCGGCGCGATATGAGCCGCCACACACTGGTCGATCATGGCCTGAGCCACGGTGTAGATGCGGTCGCAGCGGCTCGCGGCAAGGCGTTCGGCCGCGATGAACAAACGGTTTTTCCACGGCGACTGATAAGGGTGAAAGGCTTGACCGTGCACGGTATGCACCACCACCGGCACCCCGGCGGATCGGGCCGCCAGCCGGCCGATGATGCCGGCTTTGGAGGTGTGGGTATGCACGACGTCAAACTTATGCTCGATGAAAAAACGGCGCAGCCGGAAAAAGGCCGCCGTGTCGTCGTAAGGCGAAATCTCGCGCACCAGCTCGGGAAACACCGCCACGTTTTCGGGCGCAAGCGCAAGATGCTCCAGCAACTGCCCTTCGCGTCCGGGCGACGGGCCGGTGACCAGCGTGGTCGGGTTGCCGTGGGCAAGGTGGCCGCGTACCGTGGCAAGGGTGTTTTCCTGGGCTCCCCCGACGATCATGCGGGTGATGACGTGGCAGATCTTCAATGGTCTATTTGAATTCATATATCCATATTTCCGGTTTGCTCGAATATGGCAGCGTCGCCCCGACCGGGGGGTGGCCCGGCCGGATCAGCGTCAGACGCCGGCCGTCGTCGGCGTTGCTGCACTCAAGTATAAAACTTAACTTAGACCCTTGATTGAAATATTCAAACCGCCGCACCGCTTCCTCGCCGTTTTTTTGCGGATTTATTGCGTTTGAAATGCTTTGAGCCGCCGGAGCACTGCTTATTGCGGTGGTAAAATCGCTGCGCAGCCGTTTGCCGGGCGGCGGAAATTCCACCCGCATGACCGGAATGCGTCTGGCCAACTGCGCCAGCCCGGCGGCGTCTTTTTTGGAGTGCGACGGCACGATGACCCGTTCCAAACCGGGTATGCCGCGACTCAAAAAGAATTCCGATACGACTTCCGGCAGGCCGCCGCCTGGCATGGAGAACGCGGTGCTTCGCCGAATCCCCGGCTCGGCGACTTCCATCGTCACCGGGCGATGACTCGAGTCGCCGGCCGCCATAAGTGTCGGCGGTTCGAAATTCACCGCCAGAGGCCACCACAACAGCATCAGCATGGCCGCCGCGCCGCCCAGCAGCCGGATTTTGCCGCAGGGCGCGGCCAGCGCGGCCAAAAGACCGGTGTAAAACACCGCGATGCCGGGTATGCCCGGACGCACCGCGGCCAGATTGGCGAAAAGTTCCGCCGCGCCTCCGGCGATCGCCGCCAGCAGGTGAAAGAGAAACGTCAACCCGGCTCCGCATAATAGATCGATACCCGGCGAAAGCGCGCCGAGCGTGAGTTTGGCAAACCACACCGCAAAAATGGGAGGGAGCAATGGTGCGATGAGCAGATTTGCGGCCACCGATCCGGGCAGCAGCAAGGCGTTGCTTTTCATGGAAATGACCGCACCGGAGGCAAAGGCGACCACGGCGATCGCGGCGGCTCCGGCGGCGGCAAGCCACAGACGGCGTTTCCAACTTCTCCGCCGCCGCAGCGCGAGTTGCGGACGGTAGGCGTCAACCTCCTTGAACATACCGGTAAATTCGCCCCAGCGTGCGGCGGCCAGAAGCAGAGCCGCGGTAATGGTAAACGAATATATGAATCCGAGGTCTCCGATCAGTGCCGGGTTGGCGATCAGCATACCGGCCGCGCAAAACGCCAGCAGCCGGATCGGTGTGGTTTCGAGCAGGTTCAACCTCAAGATGCACCATGCCGCAATGCAGATCGACGCACGCATGGCGGGCGGGGCCATGCCGGTCGAAAAGGTGTAGACGAGCACCCCGGCCAGCACCGGCCAGTCGCGCATGAGGCGCGGCAGCGGCCGCGTCAGCAGAAAGAGCAGTCCGGCCAGTATCGCCACATGCATACCGCTGACGCTGAATAAGTGAATCGAACCGGCATAGAGAAAGTCGCGTTTCAGCTCGTGATCCATGCCGCCGGCCAGCCCGAAAAGCGTGGCGGCGGCGAGTTCTCCGGTGCGGGCGTCAAGCCCGGAAACCGTGCGTGCAAGCAATTTGTCGCGCCATGCGGCCACCCAAGCCCCCGGCGTGGCCTCGGCGGAAATTTGCACCGCCCGGTCGGGGCGCAGCAACCGGCGGCAGCCGCGGGCGGCGAGATATTGCGAAAAACCATTATTTCCGTCGGGCCGCTCCAGCCGGCCGGTGACCACGAGGCGGCTGCCGCAGCGCAGCCCCTCCGGCGGCGGGCAGATTTCTCCGAAGCGCAGCATTGACGTGCCGGAAACACGGGTGAAATCCTTTTCTCCATTGAGTTTCATGGCGTCAACCCGGCAACTTACAAGACCGGGCGGAGCCAGCGTTGACGGGGAGAGCCTCAGGTCGGTAACCGTGGTTTGAAATTCGCCGTAAACGTCGCGGTGCGGCAAACTTTTTTCGTAATGATGAGGCGCAAACAACAGTAGATCGTCACACTTTTGAGAGATCATCACCGCCAGCAACGCCAGCAAAAAGGCCACGGCGTTACGCTTGGAAAACAGCAGAAACGACCAGATCGCGGCGATGGCCGCGCCCCAAAGAGGGAGAGCCGCTCCGCAGATCGCGCCGGCGGCGAGCAATGGTTCGACGCAGATGTTCAGTCGGCGCATGAAAGACGGACCGCGGTTTCAAACGGGATTTTAAGCGAGACGCCCAGTTCGGTTCTTATCCGGGTGGTGTCGGGCACATAACGCGACGGCGGGGTGCCGGGGCGCGGTGTGCCGAGCACCTCGATCACGCTTTGGCTTGCGAGCGCATCGCGCACCCGCTCGGCCAACCGACGGATCGGCATGCCGTCGTCGGAGCCGACGTTGTAGACACGGCCGCTCCGGCCGTGTTCGAGCACCGCAAACAGCCAGTCGATCAGGTCGTCCGCATAGAGATAACTGCGGTACGGGGTGCCGTCGCCGCGAATGGTGATCGGCGTGCCGGCCAGACAGTCGCGCATGAAGTTGCCGATCGCAAAATGGATGTCGCGGGCGAGATAGCGGCCGACAAAGGCAAAGCAGCGGGCGGTCGCGACATCGATGCCGTGTTCAAGGAAGAGCCTTTCCGAGTCGAGTTTGCCCTGGCCGTAGGCGGTCACCGGTTGGCAGGGGAAATCTTCCGGCAGACGTTCGATTTCCGGCGGCTGTACGCCATAGACCGCGCCGGAACTGCAAAAGAGAAGCCGTCCATGAGGAAGACAGCTTTTCATGTATTGGCAAACTCTTGCGGCTCCGGCGTTGATTATGTCGCGCATTTCCGCGTCGGAGATGGTGGTCAGAGCTGGTGTGGCGGCATGGATCACCGCGTCAAACGGTTCGTCCGGGAAAGCGAAGTAGCGCACGTCGCCTGCGATGAAGCGTACACCTTTGACGGCGGCAAGCTGCGGACACGCGGCAATAAATTTATCCGGGTGCCGCGACATCATCACAAATTCATGGTTTTCGAGCCGTCCGCGGCGAACCGCGTCGATGATGCTTTTGCCAAAAAATCCGGTGCCGCCGGTGACGAGAATTTTCATGATTTAGTTTGCCTTTTATTTTATGTATAAGAATATACCGTCCATTTTGAATTTTTCAACCGGCCTTGTTGTCGCGGCGGTTGGAAATAGCGGCGGCTTGAAACGGAAAGCCCCAAAAACAACTTATGGAGCCGCCGTTACAAAAATTTCCCAACCCGGGTTTTTTTTTTACGTTTTTGTAAAAACCGTCGTAAAATTCCTGCCGGAAGCGGCATGAAAAAAGCGCACTGGATAATAAATTAGGATTTTTTTGTGCGTAAACGGTGGATATCCGGCATGCGACGCCGCCACAATGTTGGAAGTTGGCACACAAACTGCTTTTGGGAGGTATCGCAGTTTTGCGAGAACAAATTCATCCATCACGGAAAGGAGTGCAATAGATGAAATTGATTATCGCCTATATCAAGCCGGAAAGACTTAACGCGGTCAAACAGGAACTCTACAAACGCGAGATCTACAAGATCTCCGTTACCACCGCTCTGGGGTGCGGGCAGCAGAAAGGTTTCAGCCAGAATTACCGGGGTGTTCTGCGGGAGGTCAACCTGCTCAAGAAAATGCGATTGGCCATCGGCGTCAATGACGATTTCGTGCAGAAAACTATCGACGGTATTTGTGCGGGAGCACGGACCGGGACGATTGGCGACGGCAAGATATTCGTCCTTCCCATGTCGGAGTGCGTGAGAATAAGAACCGGTGAAACCGGCCCGGAAGCAATCGGATAGTAATAATCTTTCAGGAGGAAAAAATGAAATTATTAATTAAGACGGCGGCAATTTTAATCGGAGTTGCCGGCACCATGACGCTTGCGGCGGCCGACGCCCCGGCGGAGGCTCCCGCCTACGCCACCGCCGCGGCGGTCGAAGCGTTGCAAACCAACCTCAATATTGTCTGGACGCTGATCGCCGGCGTGCTGGTCTTCTTTATGCAGGCCGGATTCGCCATGGTTGAAACCGGGTTCACCCGGGCAAAGAATTCAGCCAACATCATGATGAAAAACATGATGGACTTTGCAACCGGAAGTTTTGCCTTCTTCCTGGTCGGGTCGGCGTTTATGTTTGGCAAGACCGCTTTCGGACTTATCGGCACGGACGGGTTCTTTATGAAGGTGTTTGAGAGCGCGGCCGACTGGAACTGGACTTTTATGTTCTTTCAGACCATGTTTTGCGCCACCGCCGCAACCATCGTGTCGGGTGCTATGGCCGAACGTACGAAGTTCTCCTCGTATCTGATCTATTCGGTGATCGTGAGCGCGGTGATCTACCCGATTTCCGGTAAGTGGGCGTGGGGCGGTCTTTACGGCGCGTCGTCGGCCGGGTGGCTGGAGAGCTTCGGTTTCTGCGACTTCGCCGGTTCGACCGTGGTTCACTCGGTGGGCGGCTGGCTCGCTCTCGCCGGAGCAATCACTCTCGGCCCCCGCATCGGCAAATACGGCGCGGACGGCAAACCGAGGATGATCCCCGGCCATAATCTGGTCATCGGTACTCTCGGCGTGTTGATCTTGTGGGTCGGCTGGTTTGGGTTCAACCCCGGCTCGACCACCAGCGGAGTCGGCGACATCGGCCGGATCGCGCTGGTCACCAACCTCGGCGCGATCGCCGGAGCCATCACCGCAATGAGCGCGGCGTGGGTCATTATGAAGAAACCCGACCTCTCCATGACGCTTAACGGCGCATTGGCGGGTCTGGTCGCCATCACCGCGCCGTGCAATACGGTCACCCCGGTCGGCGGGCTGATAATCGGCGCGATTGCCGGTGTGCTGGTGGTATTGAGCGTGTTTGCCATAGACCGCATCGGTATCGACGACCCGGTCGGCGCGGTAAGCGTACACGGCATGAACGGACTCTGGGGCACGCTTGCCTGCGGGCTCTTCAACGCGGAGGCGGTGCTCGGCGTGAGCGAGGCCAACACCGGATTGTTCTACGGCGGCGGGTTCCATCAACTCGGGGTGCAGCTTCTCGGCGCGGTGGTCTTCTTCGCGTGGGCTTTCGGGCTGGGCATGCTGATGTTCAACGTGCTTCGCAAGACGGTCGGACTTCGGGTCAACGCCGAAGAGGAGCTGCGCGGGCTGGATATTGTCGAGCATGGCAACGACGCTTATGCCGGGTTCCAAATCTTCCCCAATGAATAACGTATGAATCAGCCTCTCCCGGCCGGATGTCACATCCGGCCGGAGGAGAAACTTCCAAGCAAAATTGAGGATATTATCATGAGAAACGCATTTTTCGCCCTGACGTTATTGGGATGCGGCGCGCTGCCGGCGATGCTTTTCGCCGCCGACGACGCCGAACGGACCATACATCTCTTTCAGGACGATGCGCAAGTTCGGATGGCCAGCAAGATATACGATCTGAAAAACGTGACGGCTTCCGACATTCAGCCCTTCATTGAACCGGCGGTGCTGCGGTATACCGGAAATTCAATCGTGACCCGCATAAGTTCGGCCGACGGCAGATCAAATTCACTTGCGGTCACCACCGCAACCGAATTCATGCCCTTCGTCGACGATCTGGTCGCCAAGCTCGACCGGCCCGGCAAGACGGATGTCAACGGTACGCCGATCGAAGGCACCGGCATCAGCCGTCTGGTCTATTTCCCGAATTACAGGACAACCGATGATCTGCTCAAGGTCGTATCGGTCATGCAGAGCGAAGAGGGCAGGGGATATTCCGAAAACGCCACCTTGTGGTGGAAAGACAATAAGACCTCGGCGGATGAGACCCTCGCCTGGGTGAAGTATTGCGACCGGCCTCTCCCGCAGGTCAATATAACGCTGCGCTGCTACGAGATACGCGAGAGCAAACTGCGCGATCTCGGGATTGACTATCTGGCCTGGAAAAACGGGCCCGGCATGAATCTGCTCGATGTGGCTTATTCCGGCGGCAGATCCGCATGGGACAAGGTGCTCGGCGCGGCACTGTCGAGTTCGGCTTCGTGGAGTTACGGCGGCTTCTGCTGCGCACCCGCCTTTGATATGAGCTTTGTGAGGATATTGCAGCAGTCTGGAAACGCCCGGGTCGCGGCGACCGCCAACATCACGGTAATAAACGGCGCACCGGCTTCACGGGTCACGCTTTCGCCGGAATATTCCAACATCGTAAAGGCCCCCGACGATCACAAAAGCGACGTTGTTTCAAGCGGTATAATACCTGATTACGATGTTGTGATCAGCGATCCGGCAGTGTGTTTCGGCCCCGATGAAAAGGAAGTGGCCGTCAACGGGGTGATCCCGGATTCTCCGGAATTCTATGCGCTCAACAAGGGCTGCGTGGTGTTTGGCTACGAGCTGGCCGATGCCGACGTCGTCGAGCGCAACAACTACGGCAGTGAACTCGGCAGCGCGATCACGTTGAACGGACACCTCACGCTTGATTTCGGCACCGAGCAGCTTCTTGCCAACAGCGTGCGGGAAACCGATGTCGAGCAAATGACCGGCATTCCGTTTCTCAGCCGGATACCGGTGCTGAAGTATCTTTTCGGCACGGAAACCACACTGAAGGAAAAAGTCTATATCGTCATAACCGCCGAGTCGCATTTGGTTCACCCCGATGCCGCGAAAGCGGCGAAATGACGGAAAGCAGGAGTAAAAAATGAAGAACAATATTGCATTAACCACCGGTCTTGCGCTTGCTGTTTGTACTGGTATGCTGCGGGCCGACTCCCCCAATCCGGGCGCGGTTCCGGCGGTAAACAATGCGCCGACGGCGGCTTACGGCAACTCATCGGTCACGACCTGGCTCAACGTCGATATCAAGGATGGCGTAAAGAATGTGCGTTTCATCCGCGACAATACCGATCCGTATGTCATAACCAAGGCGTATTTGCTTAAACACGCCGATCCCTATGCGTTGCGCGGTGCGCTGCTGGGGATAGTCCGGGGGACGATCAAGGACAACCCGGTTTCCGTGGACGCCTTGAAGTATAACGACGGCACCGGAATATTGATCGTGTCGGCGGAGGATTACCGCTTCTCCGACGCGGGCAACGGCATGAGTATCGATGCGATTGTCGGCCGGCTCGACAGTCAGGCTCTGCCCTATTCACCGAGCCGCACTCCGTTTATCTATTACCCCAAGGCGAATTATGCTTCGGTGATGGCTTCGATGCTGCGCAAGAGCGGACTTGGCATGGCGTATGCGGACGGAGTTGAATTCACTCGCGACCCGGTCAACGGGCTGAACATGCGCAACACCTTTTCGTACACGGTCGACACCGGGCTTAACGCCATTGTGCTTAACGCCACCGAGTGGGATATTGCCACGGCCAAAAGTGTGCTCAAGGAGATCGACGCGCCGGCCTGTCAGGCCCGGATCACCTACAAGCTGCTAGAGGTCTATGCCGAAAACGATCAGAAGTTGGGGGTGGACTTTCAGGCTTGGAAGAACAATGACGGTCTGGATTTCTTCTCGACCGGCGGCCGTTACGCGAGTAACTGGGCCAACACTTTCGGCGGCAAGTTGACGCCCAACAACGGATATAACTTTCGTGAATTCTTCAATTTCAATCCCAAGTGGAATACGAAATATCTGGATTTCCTGACGGTAAACGGCAAAGCCAAGGTGGTTTCATCGGGCACGGTGCTGGTGATGGACGGCGACACGGCGCGTCTTCGCACGGGTTCCGGGCTTTTCACGGTGGTGCCGGAGGCGGTCACCAAGACGCTGGGGGAATCGATGCCGTCCGACGCGGCGGGCAAATTCTATGCCGATCTCTTGGCGACCATTCCGGCATCGGTGCTGGGGATGAACAACGTGGAGGGCAACAAAATATCGGTCGATCCGGTCGAAAATGCGAGTTTCTTTCTTGACATAACATTTTCGCCGGTTGTCACGGGGAGTGCGACCACACTCAACGTTGCTCTCGACAACTGTTCTCTCATCGGCTGGACGGCGGCCGGGGACGCCAGGACGGGCAACACTCATGTGGAGGCCGCGGTGCAGGTCGGGTTTGAGAAGAAGGACTTTGTGATTGGCGGCGTCACCAAGAGTTCGCTGGTGCGCGGGACAACGGGTATCCCGTTTCTCAAAGACATTCCGTTTCTCGGGTGGGTGTTTTCAACCGAGTCGGAATCGATCAAGAAGTCGCAGTTTGTCTTGATTGCCAGCGTGGAGGCGGGTGCGCCCTCCGACAAGCTCGGCGAGGCGTACCGGGCGGACATCGGCAAACTTACCGAAGCGGTTAAAAAGGCCGAAGCCAATCCGGTTTCCGCGCTTGGTTTTGAGCAGTTGCTGATTGACACAAATCGCATAGAATAAAGAATAAGAAACATCCCGGTTCGCCGTCAGTGGCGGTGAACCGGGTCACCCGCGTGAGGTTTTGACAATGATTATGAATAAAAGATGGTTGTTTTCGTTTTTGATCGGGGTGTCGGTATTGGTTGTCATCACGGGAGGCGGCTGCCGCAGTTTGAGTTCGGAGGGTAGGGGGGCGCCTGAGATCGAGGCGCAGCCGGGTGGTGAAAACGGGGTGCGGCTTGGCGACGCGCTCTTGGCGGCGTTTGTGGATGATGACGCGAACTCATTTGTTGCGCTCCTGCCGGAGGTGATGCAGAAGGAGTTTACCGTCAAGAGTTTTGCGGCGCATCGCAAGACGATGGAAAAGGAACTTGGGAAGCCGGTATCGTTTCGTTATATGGGTACATTGGAGCATCCGTTGCTGAAAATAGATATTTTCGCGGTTCGGTTTGAACGGCGGCCAATCGGCGCGGCTGGGGATGGGCAGATTTTTCAGGAATCGGTATTTCGCACGGTTTCCGGAGAACTTGAAGGCAAAATGTCATTGCTAAGTTTCCATTTCATGTAAACCAAAGTGGAGCACTTGGATTTCTTTTTTTAATGCGTCATAAGCATTTCGGCGGTTATCTCGTTATCCAGTTTTTCGCCGGAAAGATAGTGCTTTAGATCGGCGATCACATAGTCCGCCATACGGTGAACCTCGTCGTGCATAGAACCGGCAATGTGCGCACTCAAATGCACGTTGGGCAATGTATAAAGTTTTGAACCTGCTTCCGGAGGTTCGGGATATGTGACATCCAAAAGCGCAGTAAGATCCGGGCGATCCTCAAGCGTCTTGATCAGCTCCGCTTCATTCACCTGACGGCCACGACCGGTATTGATGAATGTCGCATTTTTACGCATGGAGCGGAAAAGCGCGCCATTCAACACCCCCGCATTGTCATCACGATCCGGCAAGTGGTTGCTTATGACAAACGCCTTACTGAAAGCCTCCTCCAAACTGATCGTGCGCCGCTCGGCACGCGATGGCACCGTAATCACATTTATTCTGTGCCTTCCCAACATCCCGGCAATAAGTGTTGCGATGGCTCCCGCCCCGATCAAAGCGACCGTGTCGCCGTAAACCCCCGGTCCGCAGTTCGTCTGGTTCCAGTGTGCCGGAGAAGTCAACTCTCGTGTGTTGCCAAAGTACCCCTTCAGCGCAAGAATGATTTGGGAAACACAAAACTCCGCGACGGGTATCGCGTTTGCCCGCCACGCGCTGACGAGCCGGATCCCGCGTCTCAACAGCGGTTTGGCAAATGCGTCGGTTGCTCCGGCTGCGTAAAAAACGATCTTGAGATTCGGCAGCGCGTCGAGCTGGTCTTCCGTCAGGCAAGGCATTCCCCATGTGGAAAAAACCATCTCAACATTCGAGAAATCATCCTCCGTCAAATTACCGGCACTGACGATTTCAGGACGCATATTTGCAAGGTTTTCGATCTCCCTCATCTGCGCTTCGTTATAAACGTAATGAGGGTTGTCTTGGTTTTCACAAAGCAGAATGCTTCGATAGCAAGTCATGGTGGCTCCTTATTCTTCTGTAAGATATTCAATAGCCGTCTGGATATTATTCAACAGCTTTTCATTGGATGCAGCAACCGGTTTATGTCCCGGAATGAAACTGAACATTTTGCCGCCCCAGATATTCACCGCTTCGGCGCATTGGGGAAATGTTCCCTCCGCAATGGTGGTTTCCATCAGGGTCATCGCGGGAGCGGTCTGCTCCAGCCGAATATAGATCTCATCTTCCGGCAAAGTGAAATTTTGAAGTTTCGCCGCCAGCCGGTGCCGGGTTTTGGCCACAACCACTTCGCACGGATGCTGGGGGTGCGTCGAGGATTGCGGATTGTCGGGGTCATTTGGCCGCACCCAGCGGAACCCGACGATTTCGCGCCACCAACGCCATGGCCAAAACGCCGCGCTCGACCCGTGCAGCAGCAGAATATTGCCGCCGCGTTCGCAATACCGCCGAACCGCTCGCTCCGCGCCGTCGCCGGGGAGCGGCTGATTGCAGGTGCCGCCGATCATGTGGAGGATCAGCAGCTCGCAGTCGCTTTCCCATGAACCTTTTTCGAGAAAATCCCAATCGTTTTCGTGAAAAGCTATTTTACGGCGAAGATTTTCCGGGAGATGCTCATAAATCGTCCGGCCGGGGAACATCTGATAGTGTTCATCTGCAAAGAAGTAGATCATGGTTTTTTTATTCCTTTGAGCTCCTTGACGCGCAACGCCTCCGGGAGCAGTTTATAGAATGAGTTGAGCGGGTAACATCCGGAGATCATGCCGTGTCTCGGCGCGTTTGTACAGTCGCCGAAAGTCCGGCAAATGCTCCGAACATCAAGTTTTTTTCCTTCCAGCACATCCGCGCACATCCGCGGATAAGAAAGCACCATGCGGCCGATTCCGACGAAATCCGTTTCCATGTGTGCAACCGCGTACTCCGCCGCGTTGGGAAGATACTCTTGAAGACAGGTATAACCCGAACCCACAAATTTCAGCTCCGGGCAGAGCTTTTTGACCGTCCGCACCGCGTGGAGATGACGCGCAACGTTGTAAAGCGGATGCTCCGGCATGTCATAGCCGTCACAGACCGGATAGTACGCCGGCCGCTGCATGTGAACGTTGTAGTACGGGCTGCCGATTGTCGCGCAAACCAGTTCGCCACCAAAGGATTTCAGAAGTTTAAGGAACTTCACGGTCTCGCCGAAATCCGCCCCCATACCCGTACCGTCTCCGCCGAAAGCATAGGGATAAAATTTTCTTTCCGGCCACGCCATCGGCGCGCCGACGCCATCCGGCCCTTTTTCATACGGAAAAATGTCAAAGAGACTCACGCGGGAAGAAATGCCAAGCCCCGGAGCACAACGTTGGATACCCTCCGCAATCAGGCGGAAAAAGCGGGTGCGGTTTTCAAACGTTCCGCCGAACGGCCCCGGCCTGTCCACCGCCGAAAGAAATTCATGACCGAGATACCCGTGCGCATGCTTGACGTCGACGAAATCGAACCCGATTTCCTGCGCGAGTTTCGCCGCTGAAACGAATTTTTCAATAATGTCGTAAACTTCCTCGTCGGAAACGACATCCGCCGCTGAGCAATGAAATTTTTTATCCAGAAGCTGATGCGCGTATGCGGTGCGCGGTTCAAGCTTGTCCCACTCATTGGGGTGTGAAAAACGCCCCGAATGCGTCAACTGGAGGCCGATACAAAGATCGTCGTCGGTGCCAAAACATTCCCGGTGCGTCCGGCGCATTTCTTTCAAGATCGCCTCGATCGCCCCGGCGGTTTTATGGGAGATCATCAACTGGCGCGGATTGCTTCTGCCGGTGTGCATGACCGCCGCCGCCTCGGTGCCGTACAAAAGCTTTGCGCCGCTTGAAGCAAATTGAAGCCAGCGGCGACGGGTAAATTCACTCGGACTGCCATCCGCGAGACAATCCCACCCCTCCATCGGGAGAATCGCCCAGCGGTTGCCGAGCTTTCTATTGTAACACGTCACGGTTTGGGCAAGCGCGGAGCGGCCGTTCGGGGGGATCTCGTTTGCCAGACCGATTTCGAAATGTTCGCTCTTGAGATATTCCTCGAACGCTTCAACACTTTTGAACTCGGTTACTTTCCGGTGTTTTTGTTTCATGAGGTGGTGCTCTTTCATCAAAATCGTTTATCTTTGCGCAGGTGCACAATAAACAGTTCGCTGTCTTCCTGTGCCTCGTAGGTGTGCGGCAGAAGCGCGTCAAACTGAATGGACGTCCCTGGGAGAAGATCGTAGGTTTCGCGTTGCAGTGTGAATTTGAGATGCCCCCGGATCACCCAGCAAAGTTCATAATCGTCGCGGTGCACCTCCGGATTTGAAAGCTCTGACCCCGCCTCCGCATACGCGTGCATACACCTCATGTTTGCGTAGGAAATCCTCGAAAAGCGAAAATCTCCCGACCGGTATTCCTCGGCTTTCAACATGTGCGATGTGCGGTTCTCGGCAAGCGAAATCAAATCGGTAAGCGTCATGCCGAAAACCCGCGCAATCCGATAGAGGGTATCGATTTCGGCGTCGGTCCGGTTGCGTTCGAGCTTTGAAATCACGCTGGCGGAGACTCCGCTCTTTTCCGACAAAGACTGTATGCTCAGTTTTTCGCGTTTGCGCAGATCGCGCAGGATTCCGAAATCACAGATATTGCTTTCCTCTTTCATTTTCCGTCTCCATAGATGTTCTTCTCCCGGAAGTTCTTCCAGACGGTCTCAAACCATCCGTCCGGCGCGGGCAGCACCCGTACCGGGACCCATTCCTGCCAGACCGTGTTTCCGGGGAGGAGGGTGGTTTCAAGCGTCTGCCGCCGAAACGCGGTGTTTTCCGGCACGGCGCGAAAACTTTCCCCCAGTGACGGGTGGATTTTTTGCGCTGCCGTCGCCGAAATGACAAGCGCACCGCCGCGTGAACCGACGCCATCGGCAATTTGCCGTTTCATGGCTTCAAGGTAAACAATCTGGGCAAGAAGAAGTTGCTGATTTCTAAGCGTTTCAGCGCATGATTGCAGGGAGAGTCCGCAAAGCCCGTCTGCGGCAAGTTTTTCATATTGCCTCCCGGCATCGGAAAGGGCCTGATCCAGCGCGGAAAGTTCGCGGAGAAACGCCCCGCAGTCACTCATCCGCTTCTGAAAGACCGCGCGTTCGTGCGTCCAATCGGAAGTGGAACTTTTCTTCAGTCGCTCACGTTTCTATCGACAGCACAAAGGTTCAGGTTGATTACGCCTGTTCGCCGGAATATTGGTGCGGCTGGGTTCTGGCCTATTTCCAATGGTTCACCGGGCGATCTTTTCAGAATATTCACGATGTGATT
>JAQVVK010000161.1 GCA_028698975.1 Victivallaceae bacterium | reverse complement strand
CACCATTTTGGCGATTGCTTCACACCACGGGCTGGAAAGTCTGCTGGGACTCTCCAAAAACAGCGTACTGCTGGTTACGCCGCTCATCTGCGCCGGGGTGGTGATGATAATCAAGCAGAACCGCGCCCGCTACTACATCGAGCACGAGGTGGACTGGTGGACATTGCTCTTTTTCATGCTGCTTTTCGCCGTGGCCGGCACGCTTGAATACACTCATGTCGACCTTTTGATGGCCAATTACTTCGCCGGGATCTGCGGCACGTCGATGCTGACGCTGGTGCCGTTTATTTTCGTGGTTTCGGCGGTGGGTTCGGCCTTTGTGGACAACGTCATCTTTGTGGCGGCGTTCTGCCCGGTGATCGAACAGCTCGCGGTAAGCATCAAAGATTTTCCGCTGTGGTGGGCGTTGCTTTTCGGAGCCTGTTTCGGCGGCAACATCACCATGATCGGCAGCACCGCAAATATTGTCGCGCTCGGCATGTTGGAGAAACGCTCGTCCGGGCCGCACATGACATTCTTTCAATGGCTCAAGGTCGGCGCACTCTCGACTTTGATCTCCGGAGTGATCGCCGGGGGCGGCGTTTTACTGCTGTCGCCTCTGATGCCCGACCGCTATGCGCCGGTCACATTTGAGAAGATTTCGGTCAAGACCGAGCGGCGGTTTGCCGACAAAAACGTTGAAATTCGCGGCACGCTCCGGGCGGACGCAGCCTCCCTCGGCCGGCCGGGATACTTCGCCGCCGCGTTGGAGGACAGACAGGGGCGGCGTTTGGCTCTCGTGCTGCCGGAGTCTCTCCGCGAACGCTTCACCGGCGCGGTCGATCACGAAGTCTCTTTGCGCGGCAAACTTACCAGCACCGGCGACGCCGAGCTGGAGTACCCGCACCGGCTCGAAGTCGAAGATCTGAATCCGTAAAGGAAAACACATATAAAATGAATGAAGCCAACAAAGTAAAACTGGGCGGATTCCTGCTGCTGAGCGCAACGCTTTTGACGGCAAGTTTCATCGCGGTGGGTGTCACCAAGATATTTGAGCCCAAATATCACGCTATGACCGTGTTGAACACCTCGGTCGAGGGGTTGGCCGTCGGGTCGCCGGTCAAATATCTGGGTATGCCGGTCGGCCGGATCACCCGCATGACCATGCGGGAAAAAGACGGTTTCATCGCGGTATATTTTGATATTTCACCATCAACCGTCGAAACCGCGCCCGGAGGAGAATCGGCAAACGACGGCGACGTCGGCAGCCTGATCCGACGCAAAAATATGAAATGCTTTCTCAACGCCGCCGGCCTTATGGGCGGCAGTTATCTGGAGCTGTCCGCCGACAACGATGCCCAACCGGCGTTGCCGCAATCCGCGGTGAATCCGGAGCCGGGGGTGCTGTATGTGCCGGCGATGCCCTCGCATATCGGCAACGCGATACAAAACGTGAGCCGCATGCTGGACGATCTCGCGCAGATAAACTTTGCCAAACTGATTTCCGAACTCAATGAAACGCTGGAAAACACCAACGAATTGATTACCCGCACCGACCTGAAAACCACCCTTGACCGCATCAACAACATCTGTGCAAGTCTGGAAAAGACCGCCGACCGCATGCAGCAGGCCATGTCGGAAGAAAACCTAAAAAAGCTGGACGGCGCATTGACGAATTTCGACGGGTTCCTGAGCGAAGCCCGCACCATGCTGGGCGAGGCCAAGACGCAAAGCAAGCACATTTCCGGCGAAGCGGCCATCATCCGCACCCGGCTGGAACAGTCGTTGACCCGGCTCGACAATCTGATGAAGCAATGCACCGCCACCGCCGCCGAGCTGGAGCGCGACCCCAGCCAGTTTGTGCGGGGCCGGCAGGAGCCGCCGCTTCATGACGGTAAATAATTTGCCATGAAGCGGATATTCACCGCGCCGAGGCTTTTTGCGCTGGCGGTCATATTTACCCTGCTGCGTGCGGCATGGTCGCTGTTTGCGGTGCGAAATCTCTGGTTTGACGAGGCGTTGACCGTACTCAATTTCGCCCTGCTCCCGACAGCGGGAGATATTTACGCCAACTATATAATCCCCAACAACCATATTTTATATACAGTTTTGCTGCACTGGTTGATTCAACTGGAAACCAGCGCAGTGGTCTGGCGGCTGATCTCGCTGGCCGCCGGGTTTGGCATGCTGGGTGCGCTGTGGATGCTGTTTCGCCGCCGACTGGGGGGCAAAGTGCTGGCGGCGGTCATCGCCGCATTGGGGTGCTCGACCCCGTTTCTTATTCACGCCTCCGGGCTGCGCGGATACATTTTTGGAGCTTTGCTTACAACGCTTGCCCTCCGCTGCGCGCTTGACTTTGCCGAACACCGGAAAAGCGTAATTTCCTGGTGCGGCTGGGCCGTCCTTTCGCTGCTTTCAATCGGGGTGATACCGAGCAATCTGGCCGCGCTGGCCGGCGCGGTGCTTTTTGTCACGCCGGTTTTCGGGCCAAAGTTTTTCAAACAATCCAGATTCTGGTTGATCGCGCTCACTCCGCCGGTGATGTTTCTATTGTTTTACGGGCCAATCGCGCCGCGTCTGGTCGCCGCCGGCAGACTGGGCGAAGGGTGGAGGTCGGGCGCGGCCTCGCTCGGATTTACCGCGCTCGCGCTTATGGCCATATTCGGCGCGCTGCTGCCGCTGGCCGCCGCCGGAGTCGCCGCCGAAATCAAACGCGGCAGGTGGTTCCGGCCGCTTTGCGGAGCCGGCATTTTCGCAATACCGTTGGCGATGTGCCTGATCCTTCCGGTCGCGCCGTTTCCACGGGTGTTCTTCCCGTTTTTCCCGCTGTTTGCGCTGCTGGTGGCGGGCGGGCTGCGCGCCATGCACCTCGGGGCAAGGCCGCTATACTGCGCCATGCTGCTGATCGGCGGCGCGGCGTGGTCAACCCTGCTCACGACCGGTCAGGCTGCCCGGATTCAGTCTGATCTGGCCGCGCCGTACGGTGACGACGACTATTTTGCGCCGCGATGGGTGCGCGACCCCTTTGAACCGCAGGACGCCATAAATCAGTTGAGTTCGCGGTTGGGCGACAAGACGCCGGTCATCTACATGAGTTTTGCCGCCGATCCGTGGGCGTTGATGTTCTACGGGCAGCAGGCGGGGGTGTCGCTTGACCGGTTCTGTTTCGACGGGCCGCAGGGCAAAGTGGCGGCGTTGTCGCCGGGGGCGATCGTCATTCTGCGGAGTGGAGAATCGGCGGCTCCGCTGGAAAAAAGGTTCGGGCTGAAACTGGAAAAGGTTTCACAGCATGGGCTGGTGATCTATGTTGCCAGATAAACCTGAAATCGTCGCCATAATGGGGCCGACCGCCTCCGGCAAAAGCGCGCTGGCTTTGGAGTTTGCCCGGCAAAACCATGGCGAGATCGTTTCGGTGGACTCCATGCAGCTTTACCGGGGACTTGAAATCGGCACCGCGCAGCCGACGGCGGCCGAGCGTAAAGCGGTGCCTCATCATTTGGTCGGGGTGCTTGACCTTGCCGAACGCGCCGACGTCTTTGACTTTGTACGCCGGGCCGACGCCGCCATCGCCGACATCGCCCGGCGGGGAAAACTGCCGGTTTTGGCCGGAGGCACCGGCATGTATATGCGGGCGTTGCTCTGCGGCATGGACGACCTGCCGGGAGACCGCGAGCTGCGCCAACGTCTTGACGACGAATACGATTCCGACGCCGGAGAAGCCGCGCTTCACGAAAAAATGGCGCAGCTCGACCCGGCGGCGTTGAACCGCTGGCAAAACTGCCGCCGCCGGTTGATCCGCGCACTCGAAGTGCGGCTTATTACAGGAAAATCCATTATGGAGCTTCAAACCAACACCCCTAAGCGGCGTTACCCGGTGCGGGCGTTTCGGCTCGACCCGTCTCCCGATGCGCTCAAACAAAAAATCGCCCGCCGCGCCCGGCTTATGCTGGACAACGGCTGGCTTGAAGAAGCCGAAACCGCGCTGAGATCCGGTCTGCTTGACAGCCAGACCGCGCATCAGGCGATCGGTTATCGGGAGATCGGCGAATTTCTGAATGGCAAGCTCGACCGTGAAACACTTGAAAACCGCATTGCGGTCGCCACTTGGCAGTACGCCCGGCGTCAGCGCACTTGGTTTCGCCATCAGGAACCTCAGACCCGGCGGCTTGACGCGGAAGATATGCAAATCAATCTAAACTTGCTTATAGGAGACTAAATAGTTATTATGATGATGTGTCTGGCACAAATACTGGTATGCTTCGGGGTGACGGCAAATCTTCTTACCGGAGTTTTTCCGCCTGAAATACGCACGGTTGCGATAGTTTCGCCGGCGGCACCGCCGGATTCAGCCAAGTTAGATCAGGGCATCGACATGGCCAAACAGGCCGGGCTTAAAGTCAAGGTCATGCCGCACGCCCGCAAGTGGCAGGACAGCGGATATTCAAAAGAAGTCCCGGCCGCGGAACGCGCCGCCGATTTGGAACAGGCGTGGCTCGACCCGGAAGTCGATCTCATCTGGTGTTCGCGCGGCGGCGACTGGTCGGAAAAACTCCTGCCGCTGCTCGACTGGAAAAAACT
>JAQVVK010000160.1 GCA_028698975.1 Victivallaceae bacterium | reverse complement strand
ACTCCTCAAACACTTCCCGGTTGGCGATGATGTTGACCATGGTAAAAAATCCGCGATAGAGCCTTACCACCAGACTGGCCAGCAAAATGGTCACCCAGTTGAGCTTGTAACCCACCACCAGCGGCAAGCCGGCCACGGCGGATTCCACGGTCACCGTGCCGCTGGAAGCCAGACCGGTACCGGCCTTTTGAAGCCAGTACCCGGTGTCTCCGGTTGTTATCGATACCGGCGGTATGCCGGTATGATCTTCGCGGTATTTGTCGTAAATTTTTTTGCAGGCCACCGCGATTTTTTCGCGGGGCGCGGAGAGATGAAACACCAGCTCCGGGTGGCGGTGTTTGAGCGAAGACGCGGTTTCCAGCATCGGGATCAGCAGTCGGGTGATCTCCATGGTGCGGCTGCCCGGAAGCAACAGGAAATCGTTAGGATTCCGCCTGATGGCCGGGTCGCGTCGCGCTTCCACAATGTCCAGCAGCGGGTGGCCGACAAACTCGGCATTGAGCTTGGTCTTGGCGAACACCTCCACTTCAAACGGGAAAATCACCAGCATTTTTGAGCAGATCCGCGCCAGCACCGGCAGCCGCCATTTGCCCCATACCCAGAGGTGCGGGCAGACATACCATATAACCTTGATATGGCTGAACTTCAACGCGAGCGCAAACGCCAGATTGAAGCCGGGGTAGTCGATCAGCACCACCGCGCCGGGACGCTCTTTGCGGGCGGCCCGCAGCAGCTTGAAATATATGGCGACAAAGGTGAAGATGTTGCGTAAGACTTCGACCACGCCGATCACGCCGAGTTCACTTGAGTCGACCCGTATATCGATGTCGGCCGAGCGCATTTTTTCGCCGCCCATGCCGGATATGTTGAGCTGTTCACCGCGTTCGGCGGCGATTTTGCGCAACTCCCGCGCCAACGCGGCCCCGTAGAGGTCGCCGGAAGCCTCTCCCGCTATGATCCAGATGTTGCGGATTTCACTCATTATTTAAGCCCCAGTACATCCTGCATGTCGTACAATCCCGGCTTGGCGGCGGCCAGAAATTCGACCGCCCGCAGCGCGCCTTTGGCGAAAGTGTCGCGGCTGGAGGCTTTGTGGCTCAGCTCGATCCGCTCGCCGTTGACGGCGAAGATCACCGTGTGGTCGCCGACCACGTCGCCGCCGCGAAGCGAATGCATGCCGATTTCTCGGTCGGAGCGCGCTCCGACCATTCCTTCGCGGCCGTGACGCACGTCTTTGTCATAATCCCAGCCGCGGACGGCGCAAATCTCTTCGGCCAGCCGCACCGCGGTGCCGGAGGGCGCGTCCTTTTTCTGATTATGGTGCATTTCCACGATTTCAGCGTCGTAGTTGCAGCCCAGGGTCGAGGCGGCGTCATGCACCAGCTTGATCAAAAGATTGATGCCGACACTCATGTTGTACGCCGCGACGATGCGTGCGCCGTTAGCCGCCAGCTTGGCAAATTCCGCCCGGACTTCCGGCGGCAGCGCCGTCGTGCCGATCACGGCCGCGCATCCCTGCCGGGCGGCGGACTTGACACACTCAAGCACTCCGCCGGTGGCGAAGTCGATCACCGCGTCGGCTCCGGTCAATGCCGCGTCAAGATCGGAAGTGACGGCGACGCCGAGTTTGCCAACTCCGGCCAGCTCGCCCGCGTCGGTGCCGATAAACGGCGACTCCGCATATTCGACCGCCCCGTAAAGTTCGAGCGTTTGGCTGGCGGCGATATTGGCTGTCAGACGGCGACCCATGCGGCCCGCGGCTCCCACAACGACAGTTTTGATCATAATGCGACCTCCGTATCTTCAATTATTTTTTTGTGTTGTCCAAAACAATATGTCCGGTATTCCGGCCGGGAATACCCGTACATTGCGGTATAGATCAGACACAGCGACCAGACTGTACGGCGCAAAGAGAAACGTATAGGGCTGGTCTTCGTGCAGTATCGCGGCGAGTTTCCGGGCGAGTTCGATCCGCTTTTTCATGTCGAAAGTGCGTCGCATTTCCACGATCAACCGGTCGACGGCCTCGCTTTTATATGAGATGTGATTGCTTCCGCCCGGCGCGTCGGCCTGACTTGAGTGAAATATCTGATACAGATCGGGGTCGAACGAACTCGACCACCCCAGACAGCAGCTGTCGTATTCGCGGCGGTCGATCTTTTGCAGATATACCGACCACTCCACATTGGCGATTTTCATTTCGACGCCGGCGGCGGCAAAGGACTCCTTAAGCAGCGGCATCATGCGGCTCTGGATCGCGCTGGAGGCGATTTGGAGCATGGTGAAGCTGAACTTTTTCCCGTCTTTTTCCAATATCCCGTCGCCGTCGCCGTCGCGCCAGCCGGCCTCGGCCAGCAACGCTTTGGCGCGCACGGGGTCGTATGGCCACGGTTTGATCTCAGGAGCATCATAGACGCCCCCCGGCATAAACGGTCCCGATACGATTTCGGCCTCGTCAAGATAAATATCGCGTTTTATTTTTTCCCGGTCGGTGAGCATGGTCAACGCCTGCCGCACCCGGCGATCGGAAAACAGCGGATTCTTTTCATTGTAGCCGATGTAGGTGTACTGCGGCAGCAAATAGCGATACCCGGCCAGCCGGCCCGAAGCGAACTCACTTAACTTGTTGCGCCGCACCCATTGATCGGGGGTAAGCCCGAGCATGCCGACTTTGCCGGCCAGCAGAGCCTGAAAGCGGGTGTTGGGCAGCGCGATCACCTCAAAGACCAGCTTGCGCAGCGACGCGCCGACCCCGAGCGCGTTGCCGAAATACAGCTCGTTGCGTACAAATTCGATGCGTTTGCCGCGCTGCCACGATGAGAGTTTGTACGGCCCGCAGCTTACCAGCATACGGTTGCGTTTGTGGTCGTCGTTGAACCGCTTGCCGTCGAACGGCCCCGGGTAGCTCCAGTAAAAGTGGCGGGGCAGGGGCGTCATGCCGAGGGTGGAGGCGAGCGAACCGTAGTATTCGCGTTTCCAGCTCACTGTAAATTCATAGTTGTCGATGACTTTTACTTCGTCGATGGCTTCGTAATACCCCCGCAGCGCCTCGCAGTTGACCTCGGGCGTTTTTACCACGTCGATAAAGAACTTGAAATCGTGGGCGGTGACTTCGCGCGGCGGCACTTGTTTTCCGGTATCCGGGTCGATGAAGCTCTGCCACATCATGCCGCGCCGCAAGCGGATGCGGTAGAATTTGTGGTCGGGGGATATTTTCCATGATTCGGCCATCATCGGCTCGAATTTCTCCGGGTGCTCGTAATCGCGTTCGGCCGGAGACGACGAGCACAGCCCGAAGAACATCGCCGCAGTTGCTTCCTGAGCAATGATGGTGTTAAGCCCCGGAGCATCCGCCTGCAAGGTTTGTACGAGTTCGCCGTTGACCGGGGCGCGGTGGTCGAAGAAACGCCAGTTCGCCGGGTGCTCCGCCGCAATGTCGCTATCCTGCCGGGGCTGCTCCGATGCGACCGGCGACAACTCGCGTTGCTGCAGCGAGGCGGCCAGCGCGTCGAGTTTCTCGGCGACGAGGCGGTTGCCGGCTCTCACCCGGTCAAGTGCGCTAATGTTAAACCAGGTCGCCGCCGCCACTGCGATGATGAGCACGGCCAGCATCGCTTTTATGCCGGAGTTGCCGTTCATCTGGGTTCACCGCTGTGAAATGCGGTAGGTCATTACCGCTCCGAGGATCTGGAACGCGATATTGGGTATCCACAAAAGGTATTGCGGGTAAAGTCGTGGATACGAGTTGAGCGATTCGCATAGAATGATGCTCAGAAAAAACAGACCGGCCAGGATCACGCTCAAAAACAACCCCACCGACGTTTCGCGCCGACTGGTGCGAATGGCCAGCGGCAGCCCCAGCAGCAGAAATGCGATCGGCGATAAGGCGAACGCAATGCGCTGGTTAAGCTCGACTTCGTAATCGGTCGTGTCAAGGTGAGATTGCTTGGTGCGGCGGATCAACGCCATCAGGTCTGACAGCTTCATATACTTGGCTCTTTCGCTGAGCCGTTCGGCATTGAGCTGTTTGCCGTAGTTGAAACTGAACTCCATTTCCTGCGCGAAAAAGCGGGTCGGCATCGACGAATTTTCCGCAGTGTCGCGGTTTTTGTCGCTTACCAGACAGTCGTTGAGGCGAATGGTCAATATCTGATTTTTTTCATCGACGATCAGCCGGCCGGCCGCCGCCGATATGTCCTGCGCCAGCTCGTCGTCTTTGCCGAGCACCCAGATCTGTACGCCCTTGAGGCCGTCGGCACCCTCTTTGTCTTCGATGTAAATTACGGTGTTGTCGTAGCGTATTTGCGCACCTGGTTCAAAAAGGGCCATCGGCTGCTTGACGGCGGCGGATTTCAGGAGCGAACGCGATTCGCCGAGCAGCGGCGGGCCGACTTCGACCTGAAGATAAAGGCAAAAGAGAGTGAGCAAAAATGTGATGATGAGAATGGGCGAAACAATTTGCAGTATCGACACCCCGCAGGCGCGCATGGCGGTGATCTCCGAGTCGGCCGACATCCGTCCGAATACGAGCATGACCGCGACCATGACCGCCCACGGTATGG
>JAQVVK010000159.1 GCA_028698975.1 Victivallaceae bacterium | reverse complement strand
GGGGCATTTGCTCCGCATTGACGGCGACGCGGGAGCCGGGCTTACCGGACGGCGCATTTACAGCTCGATTGACATGATAAAGCGGGTGCTCGACGCCGAGGTGCTGACCGAAATTGACGCCGACACCGTGCAGAATTTTGAAGTCTATGTCGCCGCGATGAGCGCGGAGACCTTTGAGGCGCATTTGCCCAATACCAACCGCGAACTCGCGGTGATCGTCGGCGACCGCCCCGACATACATTTGCGCGCTTTGAGCCGTCAACTGCGGTTGCTTATTGTGACCGGCGAGCGCGGTGTGGAGCCGCTGATCTTGCGCGAAGCGGCCAATGCCGGGGTGTCGATACTTCAGACCCGGCTGGATTCCGCCACGGTTATCCGGCGGCTGAAGTTCAGCACCCCGGTCGAGCATACCGAATTTCCCGACCATGAATTTACCGTTTCGCCCAATGACCGGCTGCGTGACGTGCGCGAAAGCATTGTCGCTCAACCGGCAGACGTTATTCCGGCGGTTTCTCCGGACGGCCGTCTGGTCGGCGCGGTGCTTAAACGCACACTATCGGCCCCGCCGCCTTTCCGCATGATACTGGTCGATCACAACGAACTTGAACAAAGTCTGCCCGGCGTCGAGGAGCTTCCGGTGATCGAAGTGGTCGATCATCACCGCATCGGCATGCCGCCCACGGCGACGCCGATCCGCTTTACCGGCGACGTGGTCGGCAGCACCTGCACGCTGGTCGCGGCCATGTATCGCGGCGGCGGCGAAAGTCTGCGCCCGGAAATGGCGGGGCTGCTGCTGGGCGGGATTATTTCCGACACATTGCTGTTGAAGTCGCCCACCACCGCCGAACCCGATTTGCGCATGTGCGAGTGGCTGGAGAAACTCTCCGGGGTTTCGGCGGCCGATCTGATGAGCGAACTTATGCGTATTGATTCTCCGCTGGCGGTGAAACCGGCGGCCGAGGTGGTGACCGGCGATCGCAAGACCTATGCCGACGGACGCTTTCGCTTTGCGTTGTCGCAGGTGGAGGAAACCAACCTAGAATTGCTTCACCAGCGTCGTGCCGAGCTTACCTCCGAAATGCGGCGCGAGCTTGACGAAGAAAAGTTTGACTTCATCGGCCTTTTGGTCACCGACGCGGTGCGCGGCAACTCCGAATTGCTGGCCATCGGCGACAGTGCCATCATACGCAATTTGCCATACCGTAAACTTGACGCCGGCGGATTTTTTGCTCTGCCCGGTGTGTTGAGCCGCAAAAAACAATTGTTGCCGCAGGTGCTGGCGATCACCGCCGCGCTGAATCAGAAGTAGGCTTTCCCATGAACGAACCTTGCCGGCTTTGTCCTCACTGCTGCGGTGCGCTGCGCCCGGAATCGGCGTCGGAAAATACAAAACTGCCCGGTATTTGTGCCAGTCCGCGTCGTCCGGTGGTGGCGCGCGCCGCACTGCATCACTGGGAGGAACCGGTGATAAGCGGTTCCCGGGGAGCCGGTACGGTGTTTTTCTCGGGGTGCAATCTGCATTGCGTTTTTTGCCAGAATTATGCGATAAGTTCAATGCGTCAGGGGCGCGAAATCAGCGTCGAAAGGTTGCGCGCCATCTATTTTGAATTGATCGGGCAGGGGGCTCACAACATCGATCTGGTCACGCCGGGGCATTTTGCCGACGCGGTGCTGGCAAGTTTGAGCGAACCGGTGCCGGTGCCGGTGGTGTGGAATTCCAATGGATACGATTCGATAGACACGCTGCGCCGCTTTGAGGGCAAGGTGCAGATTTTTTTGCCCGACTTGAAGTATGCCGACAACGAACTGGCCGCCAAATACAGCGGCGCTGCCGATTATTTTGAAATCGCCGCCGCCGCCATTCTCGAAATGTACCGCCAAACCGGCCCTTACCGGATCGGTGATGACGGGGTGATGCAAAGCGGCGTCATCATACGCCACCTCATTCTGCCCGGTTGCGTGGAGAATTCGTTGCGCGTAATGCGCTGGGTCGAGGAGCATTTTCGCCCCGGCGAGGTGATGTTTAGCCTCATGCGGCAGTATCTGCCCTGCGGACGGGTGTCGGATAAGGAGTTCCCGGAGCTGAATCGACGGGTTTCCGCCGCCGAATACCGCCGCCTCAAAAAGGCCCTGATGAATTCGTCGATCGAGGACGGATTTTTGCAGGGAGCCGACGCGGCGGAAAAAGAATTTATTCCCGCCTTTGACGGCTCCGGGGTGTGAATCCTAACTTGATTTGCGTATCCGCTCAATGATCGTCGTGGTCGAGAAACCCGGTATGAACGGCTTAAATACGATTTGCGTACCCGCGCCCTGCAGCGCGGCGCGTTCGCCGGGGTCGAGCTTGTCCAACGTATAATCCCCGCCCTTGACGTAGAAATCCGGCGCAAGCGCCGCCAGCTCGCGGTCGCAGCGCGGCGAGTCGAAGATCACTACCGCGTCCACCGCTGCCAGCGAAGTGAGCATATAGGCCCGGCTGTATTCGTCGATGATCGGCCGGCTCTCTCCCTTGAGTGCTCTTACCGCCGCGTCGGAGTTGACCAGCACCAGCAATGCGTCGCCGACATTGCGGCTGGCCAGCAGATATTCGGCGTGGCCGCGGTGCATGATGTCGAAGCAGCCGTTGGTTATGACCAGCTTGCGGCCGCTCCGGCGCAGGTTTTTACGCCAGACTGCCGCCGCGTCGAGGGTCATGATGCCGCAGGCCGGGTCTTTGCTCAGTTCCATTTTGCCTCCAGCGGGCGGATGATGACTCCCGCTTCGCGCAGCAGGCGCATTGACACGTCGTCAATCGTATAATGTTGATGATAGACCACCTCGATGACCCCGGCGTTTATTATCATTTTTGCGCACAGGAGGCAGGGGCTGTAAGTCGTATAAAGCGTGGAACCTTTGACCGCAATGCCGTGATAGGCCGCCTGAACAATGGCGTTTTCTTCGGCGTGGCAGCAGAGACACTCATGCAGCGATTGGCCGGACGGTGTGTCCGAGTTGCAGCGCGGGCAGCCGCCCTCGTTGCAGTTTTTGACGCCGCGCGGCGTACCGTTGTACCCGGTGGATATGATCCGGCTGTCGCGTACCAGCACTGCGGCCACCTGACGGCGGAGGCAGTTGCTGCGGCTGGCTGCCACATGGGCGATATCCATGAAATATTGATCCCATGACGGACGCGGTTTCATCTCCATAATCATTTCTCCCCGTTTTGGTTTGATGTGGATGCCAAAGTGAATTGCAGCATTGTAATGATGAATATGACCAGCCCGGATTGGATCGTCACCACCGCCGCCACCGCCAAATCGCCGCGAAAGATCGGCAATGTGCCCAGCCCGATGGCCACGGCCAGAAGATGCACCAGCAGCACCGCCCGGCGGCGCGACATGCCCATGTGCAGAAAGCGGTGCGAAATGTGGTTGTGGTCGCCGATCCAAAACGGTTTGTGGTTGCGCAGCCGTATCGCCACGACCATCGCGGTGTCAAAGAGCGGCAGGGCGAGGATGAATATCGGCATCAACAGCGCGAAATGCGACTGCGAGTAGTCGCGCCCGAAATAGGTCACCCCGGCCGCCACCACCGCCGCCAGATAGCCGATGAAGTGACTGCCCGAGTCGCCCATGAAGATCACCGCCGGGGTGGTGTTGTAATACCAGAACCCGGCGCAAACTCCGCAGGTCATCGCCGAGAAAACCGCATAGAAAAATTGGCAGTTGAGCGCGGCGATCACCGTAAAAAACGCCATGGCTATGGTGATGACCCCGACCGCCAACCCGTCCATATTGTCGAAGAAATTGATCGCATTGACCATAAACATGATCCAGAAAACGGTTGCGCACCAGGCCAGCGGAGGCGCGTCAATAAGGATATTGACCCGCACCCCGCCCCAAGTCGCCACCACTGCCGCGATCAGGAACTGCCCGAAAAATTTGCGTCCGGCCGGAAAAGCCCACTTGTCGTCGGCCAAACCGAGCATGGCAAACAACCCCGCGCCGATCACGATCACGCCAAGCTGCGAACCCACCGCACGGATACCGGCAAGATGCTCCCCAACCGCCCGTGACAGATATGGCACGTCGGTGCCGAATACCGCCAGCAATCCGACGCCGACACACAACAGCCAGCCGCAGAGCAACGCCGCGCCACCCAAAAGCGGCGTGGCTTTGGTATGCCCCTTGTGATTGGAGGCGGGCCTATCCATAAAGTCAAGTTTGCGGGCGACCCAGAGAAACAGCGGAGTTAAGAGCAGCGTGGCCATTGCCCCGCCGAGAAACGCGAACAGATAGATTATATCCCAGATCGGCAGTACATCCATTCTCATTTGCCGCCCTCCTGCCTCCGTACAAATTCAAACAAAAACACCGTGGCCGCCTGTGCCGCGTTGAGTGACTCGTAATCGCCCGGCATCGGTATGCGCACACGGTGCGCCGCTTCATAGGGGCGCGCTCCGTTGGCCTCGCCGCCGATGACCACGATCGACCGGTCAAAGAGACGCGGCTCGACAAAGCAGCTTGCCCCGTCGTGCGGGTCGGTGATGTAAACGCGGTCAAAGCCGAAATGAGAGCCGCGCGGGCGATTTGCGCGCAATTTGCAGCAGCGCGCGGATGCCCGGACAAGCCAGA
>JAQVVK010000158.1 GCA_028698975.1 Victivallaceae bacterium | reverse complement strand
CACCAGCGACGCCGTGGCGTAAAAATCGCTCTTCAACACCGCCGGCACCGTGCCGACCAGCACATCGCGGATGACCCCGCCGCCAACCGAGGTGAATATGCCGCACAGAATTATTCCGGTAACCCCCAGCCCGCAGGCGTAGCCGCGCTCTGCTCCGAGCGCGGTAAACACCCCCAAGCCGACCGCGTCGCCGACCTGAATGATGTTGCGAAAGTGCATCCAATATTTGGCCGTCCAAAAGATAATCAGACCGACGGCGACGCAGATGAGAAAGTATTTTTCATCCTTAAACGACGCGACCGGCAAAGACCCGATGATGCAGTCGCGCACGATCCCGCCGCCGACGCCGACACAGCAGGCCAGCACGGTGACGCCAAAAATATCAAGTTTTTTCCGAACCCCTTTGACCGCCCCGGTCACGGCAAATACCGCGGTACCGAAAAGGTCAAGGCACAGGATAACGGTCGATTCCATAATAATATTTCCTCATGACAGACGTTCACAGAAAAACGCCGGGCCTCGCGGTCACCTCCGGTGAACCGTCCGCCGATAATATATCCCACAATAATTCTTTATACAAGATGCCTGACTGAAATTCAAAGTTTTTTTCAACATCGTGGTGTTTCCGGGTGGGCCGCCTTTTTTAGACGCGGCAAAACCGGCCGCCCCGAAGTGCAAAAAAAAGTGGCGGCATGCCCGGCATACCGCCACTATGCAATCACTAATGTTTCGCGGAAAAGATCAGCATATATGCCACCCATGCGAACAATCCCAACGCCACACAGCAGGCCAGACAAAGGAGATCTTCCCAATGTCGCTTAAAAAAATTCATGATACAATCTATCCTTGGCTGCAAATACATAAAGCATCCGCAGTGTTTTTTGATAAAAAAGAGGAATTCAAATAAAATCAGGCGTAGTAGAATACGCCGACGGCCCGGCCCGGGCCGGAAAAACTCTTTTATAGATACATTGTATCTCGGTTTGACGAACCTTAATGGATGTGGCGACAAAGGTAAACGGAGTCAACCGCGGAGCACAGGAGATCGACGGATTTTCCAATGCCGAAAAAACCCTCGACAGCGGTCGGCGGCTCCCGACGCCGCCCGACAGACGCACCCCCGGCGCCGGGTCCGGGCAAAGCATGGCGTTGCAATCGACGCGATTGCCGAAAACATACTGCGACTCACCGCCACCGGCCGCCCGCACCGGCACATCAAACGCCGCCGCCAGCCAGCCGGTAAACACCAAGCCGACGATCAAGCCGTATAATGCGACGAGTTTTTTCATGTTTTCATGCCTTGTTATGAACCTGAAAGAGAATATAACACTTTGGCACAATATTTCAAGCGGCAGCCGCGATCAGCGACGCACCGGCAGCGGTTTGCCAAGATAAGCCATCACCTGCTTCAAGTCGCTCCACGCATCGCGCTTGGCACTTTCCTGACGCAATAGAAACGACGGGTGATAGGTCGGCATGACCGGTATGCCGTTATATTCCGTCCAATTTCCGCGCAGACGGGTTATCCCTTCCTGCCTTTGAAGCAAAAACCGGGCGGCCACCGCCCCCAAAAGCACGATAGCCCGAGGTGAAACCGCCGCGATCTGAGCATGCAGAAATCCGATACAGGCGGCGGCTTCGTCCGGCTCCGGGTTGCGATTGCCGGGAGGACGGCACTTTACGATGTTGGCGATATAGACTTCCTCGCGGGCGTACCCCATCGCGACGATCATTTTGTCCAGCAGTTGACCGGCTTTACCCACAAACGGCCGCCCCTGCTGATCTTCGTCCGCACCCGGCCCCTCGCCGATAAACATCAACGCGGCATGCGGGTCGCCCTCGCCGAATACCATGTTGCGACGGGTGGCGCCCAACCGGCATTTCCCGCACCCGGCCGCGGCCTGCATGCAAGCCGCCAGACCGTCAAGCGGGGCGGTCGAAGCGGCCGCCTCGGAAACCGGGGGCGAAACCAACTTCGCCTCGCTCATAAAATCTCCCCAGACCTCTGGAGAAATGCGTTGCCCCGGATGTCGGGCCGCCTCGTCGGTCAGGCATTTTGTCATCTTATCGAAAAAAGTCGCGTCTTCAGCCATTTTATATTGATTTTTTCCACTGAAAGGGTTGTTAAAAACGCATTTCGGAGCTATTTTATATAATATATTACTGTTTTGGGGCTTTTAAAAGTCTAAATAGAAAGAAAGTGCAAAACATGTCGTTCAACCTTTTTGCCGACGCGGTCGCTATTTCTTCGGCGTCCAATCCGCCCACAAGCATTGAGCAGAGCATGAATTATTTGAGCTGGGTCTCAAACAATTTAAGCGCATGGTTTGAGCGCGAACACGGCAACCTCGTGACCGCCGGGTTTGGCCTCGTCATAACCATAGTCATCGCGATATTGCTCAACCGCTTCATGGCCAACGTACTGCCTTACCTCACCCGGCACACCAAAACCGACCTCGACGACCGCATTTGCAGCGGATTGACCGCGCCGGTGACTTGGTTTGTGCTGTTGATCGGGGCCTCTTTTTGCAACACGCTTGTCGATCTGCCCGGCAACAGCGATATAATTACCGACAAAGTGCTTTATGCCGTGTTGATACTTGACGTGCTGTGGGGCGTGTTTCGCTGCATCGGCACGCTCGACAAACGGTTTCGCGCCAAATTCACCGCGCAGTCAAGCCAGCTCAATCTTCTTTTGCTCGACCTGATCAGCCGCTCGGTCAAGGCGGTGATCTGGGTGCTGGCGGTGATCTTCATCGTGCAGAACCTCTTTCAACTCAACGTCACCGCTCTCGTAACCGGTGCCGGGGTCGCCGGTCTGGCCGTCGCTTTCGCCGCGCAAAACACCATCGCCAACCTTTTCGGAGCCATGTCGATCATCGCCGACAAGACGTTCAAGGTGGGCGACCGGGTATCTGTCGGCAACGCCTCCGGTTCGGTGGAGTCGGTGGGGTTCCGCTGCACCAAGCTGCGCTCGCTTGACGGCACTCTCTGGAGCGTGCCCAACCGGGTGGTGGCCGATTCGACCATCGAAAATATCGCGGCAAAACCCAACATCAAGTATGCGTTCAACATCGGTTTGATCTATAACACGTCCGCCGCGCAGATGAAGCAGGCTATCGACATTCTGAACGAGATTTTCAAGGCGCACGCCGAGTTCTTCGACTTCGGAAGTCTGCCGCCCCGGGTGTTTTTCACCAACTTCAACAACTACTCGATGGATATTTCGGTGACGGTCTGGTTTCAGACCACCGACTTCATCCAGAGCATGGAGTGGAAACAGGCGATCAACTTCGACATTCTTGAGAAATTCAATGCGGCCGGTTTGGAAATGGCTTTCCCGACCAGCACAAACTATATAATCAACCAGCAGGGGAAATGAGTAAAATGAAAGTAGTAGTAGCTTATTCCGGCGGACTTGACACCTCCGTCATCGTCAAATGGGTCAAAGAGGCTTACAAAGCCGAAGTCATCTGCTATTGCGCCGACGTGGGGCAGCAGGAAGAACTTGACGGTCTGGAGGCCAAAGCCATCGCCACCGGCGCGAGCAAGTGCATCATCGACGACCTCAACGAAGAATTCGCCCGCGATTTCATCTTCCCGATGCTTCAGGGCGAAGCCATCTACGAAAACAATTATCTGCTCGGCACCTCCATCGCGCGCCCGCTCATCGCCAAGCGTCTGGTCGAAGTCGCCAAGGCCGAGGGAGCCGACGCCATCTGCCACGGCGCGACCGGCAAAGGCAACGATCAGGTGCGCTTCGAGCTCAACGCCAACGCGATTGACCCCACGGTCAAAGTGATCGCCGCCTGGCGCGACCCCAAGTGGAAATTCACCGGCCGGCTCGACATGATCGAATACGCCAAGAAGAACAAGATTCCGATCAGCGTATCCGCCAAGAAGCCGTACAGCATGGACCGCAATTTGCTGCACATCAGTTTTGAGGGCGGCATCCTTGAAGACCCGTGGAACGAGTTCCCCGAAGACATCGCCGTCATGACCGAGCCGCTCAGCAAGGCCGCCGACCAGTCGGAAGACCTCATCATCTCCTTTGAGAAGGGTATTCCCAAGAAGATCAACGGCAAGAAGTATTCTCCGGCCAACCTCATGCGCAAACTCAACGAGATCGGCAGCAAACACGCGGTCGGCCGCGTCGATATTGTCGAAAACCGCTTCGTCGGCATGAAGTCGCGCGGCGTTTACGAGACTCCCGCCGGAACCATTCTTCAGCGCGCCCATCGCGGACTTGAGGAAATCACCCTCGACCGCGAAGTCATGCATCTGCGCGACAGCCTGATCCCGCGTTATGCGGATATGATCTACAACGGCTTCTGGTTTGCGCCGGAGCGCGAAATGCTTCAGGTGATGATTACCGAAAGCCAGAAGTTCGTCACCGGCGACGTGCGGGTCAAGCTCTACAAGGGAGCCTGCCATGTGACCGGTCGCCGCTCGCCGTACAGCCTCTATGATGACGCGATCGCCAGCTTCGAAGGTACCGAAGCCTACGATCACAAGGACGCCGCCGGCTTCATCCGGCTCAACGCCCTGCGTCTGCGGGTGCTGGCCAAGAGCAAGCAGAAGCGTTACTGATTTTAAGTTCCAAACACAGGATTGTACAAGATGAAAAACTATCAGATAGCGGTCATACCCGGCGACGGCACCGGCCCGGAAGTCATTGCCGAAGCACTCAAGGTGCTCGACGCTGCCGGCAAAAAGTTCGGCT